>DAITPI010000025.1:19240-19473 GCA_036833655.1 Anaerolineales bacterium
AGAGGCGATCGGACGTATCCGGGATCCGCTCGTGGAAACGACCCTCACCACCGTCCTCGCTTTCGGCTCCTATCTTGTTGCTGAATATTTCCACGTCAGCGGTGTCCTGGCTGTCGTTGCGGCGGGGATCACAAATGGAAACGCGGGTCCCAGCGGAATGTCCGCGACGACCCGGCTGGTCGTCTTTAATTTCTGGGAGTACGCGGCATTTATCGCCAACTCATTTGTATTTT
>DAITPI010000026.1:0-19026 GCA_036833655.1 Anaerolineales bacterium
AAACCTGTGTAGCGCCCGCCAGGCCCGCAAAGGCGCCGCTAAGCAGCAGAGCCAGGACGATATAGCGCGGGACCTTGATCCCTGCATATCGGGAGGCATGCGGATTCTGCCCCACGGCACGGATGCGGTAGCCAAGCGTCGTTCGCCAGAGGAGGATATAAACCACGATCGCCAGAGCGACGGCGATCAAAGCGCCCAGATGCAGTCGGGTCGGCACCAGGCGCGGCAGGCGGAAAATCTCGAGCAGTCGGGCCGTCTGTGGGATTTTCGATGCCAACTCCGCCTGCGAGGGGTCGATCAAGGGACCGCGCAGGAGGAAGTTCATTAGCTGTACCGCGATGGCATTCATCATCACAGTGCTCAGGATTTCGTTGACGCGGAAATATGCTTTGAGAAAACCTGGAATTCCACCCCACACCGCTCCCCCCACGAATCCCATCACCAGCGCGATCGGAATCACAAGCCAACCTGGCATGCCGGTGAAGGTCAATCCGACCCAGGTCGCCAGGATCGCCCCGATAATCATTTGCCCTTCGCCACCGATATTGATCACATCGCCACGAAAGGAGATACAGATGCCCAGTGCAATCAACAGCAGCGGCGTGGCTTTCACCAGCGTTTCTGCAAAGGCGTTGCCACTACCGAATGCCCCCTCCCATAAAGCCCGATATGCCTCGAGGGGATTTACCTTCAGGAAAAGCAACATTACCGCGCCAACCAGCAACGCAGCAAGCGTCGCGAACACCGGCAGAAGCCCATCGATGAGACGAGAGACCCAATCGCTTTGAAATAGTTTCTTCATGGCTGGTTTGGTCACTCCTATGCATATCAGTATACTGGAAGCACTACAAACTTGTCAGACATTTTGTAACAGAATAAATATGATAATTATCCAGAAACAATTGCCCCGTACAAAAAAACTCTCGTCTCGACGTTTGCAGTGAAGGACAGACCTGAACGTATGGCGATGCCACTCATTCAGGTCTCTTCACAATGATGAGACCGAATTACGGGCCGATGCCAGGCCCGTAATCCGGCATTCGTTACTTGCCGCGCTCCCCGCGGACGTATGGGTTACCCAGTGCCGCAGGCGCACCCAGTCGCTTGCGAATTGCCTCACGCGAACCGATTACCAGCACAATGACGGTAAACGCGTACGGCAGCATTTGCAGGAAAAAGCCGAGGTAAGGGTTGTAATAGAAGGCATTCCGCATGCCGAACAGCACAGTCGGACCCTGGATATCGAGGATGAGGCGGCGCAGGGCGCCGAACGCGTACGATCCGACCGCTGCCCGGATGGGATCCCACTGGGCAAAGATCACGAGCCCGACCGCGATCCAGCCCTGTCCACCCGTGGTCAGCTCGCTGAACCAGCCGGGCGCCACGGCGAGACTGATGGTCGCGCCTCCCAATCCCGCCAGCATCCCGCCGACGAAGACGTATAAGTACCGCATGCGAAACACGTTAATCCCCAGCGCATCTGCAGCCGAGGGATACTCACCCACCGCGCGCAAGTGCAGACCCGGGCGCGTCCGGTTGATGTAATACCACGCCAGAGGAGTAAGCAGGTAGCCAATGTAGACCAGCACGCTCTGGTTGGTAAAGAAGATCGGACCCAGAATGGGAATCTGTGCGAGCAACGGGATGGAGAAATTCGGCATGAGGGACACGGTTCCCGCCTTGCTCAAGCCTTCGCCCAGCACGAGGCTGATGCCTGCGCCCAGCAACGTGAGCGCGAGCCCGCTGACGACCTGGTCCGCTTGCAGGGTGATTACGATGAACGCGTGCACCTGGCTGAGCAGCCCCGCCACAAACATGGCGACCAGCACGCCGAGCCACGGATTGCCTGTGGAGACCGTCGTACTGAACGCGGACATCGCGCCGATGAGCATCATGCCTTCCACGCCCAGGTTCAATACACCGGAACGCTCGGCAAGGATCTCACCCAGCGCAGCAAACAGGAGCACGGTCCCGCTTGCAACGCCTGCCTGGAGAATGATGATGGGGTCCATGGGTTAAGCCTCTTCTCCGCGCACAATCCGGACACGATAGCGCAGCATGAAATCGCTCGCGATCAGGCACACAAGAATAATGCCCTGGATCATCTTCGGCACGCCCGACGGCTGGATCTCGCGCCCCGCGAGGATCAGCGCGCCGAACAACACGGAGACCAGGATGATCACCAGCGGGTTCAGTTTCGCCAGCCAGGCAACGATGATCCCCGTGAAGCCATAGCCTGCAGCAATCGGCGCAGTCTGCAAGCGGTGCACCACGCCAGCCACCTCGCTCATGCCGCCCAGGCCAGCCAGGGCGCCGGAGAGCATCATGACCCAGATGGTATTCCGGGTGATGTTAATACCGGCATACTTGGCGGCACTGGGGTTATCTCCGATCAGACGGATCTCATAACCCCAGCGACTGCGGAAGACGATGAACCACAGAATGATCGCGGCAATGATCCCGAGCAATAAACCGGCATGCGTGGTCAGTCCCCGGAACAGGGGCACCGCCGCTGCGTATTCGGACAGGCGCGGCAGCCAGGCCGTCTCGGGGAATCGCGGACTCATCTGGAAGCCGCCTTCCGTCCAGACGCCGAACACCCAGAAGTTCGCCCAGGACACGGCGATGTAGTTCATCATCAGCGTGCTGATAATCTCATTCACGTTGAACTTGGCTTTCAGGTAGCCGGGGATATAGCCCCAGACCGCGCCCATCGCCATACCCGCCATGGCCATAACCGGGATGAAGAGCCAGCGCGAGCTTTCCGCTGCCAGCACGGGAGCCAGCACGATCGCGCTCGCGCCCCAGGCACCCATGATGAACTGTCCCTCGGCGCCAATGTTCCACAGCTTCATACGGAAGGCAACCGAGCACGCCAGCGCGGTCAGGATGATTGGGGTCGCTTTGACGATCGTATCGGACAGCACACCGATGCCGCCAAAGGATGCCTCTGCAATATGGGCATAGGAGGCGAACGGATTGCCGCCCGCAAAGGCGATCACGATCCCGCCGAGGATGAGCGCTACGATGATCGCCACCACGGAGACCGCAGCCGGGTACCAGGCAGGGGGCTCATTGAGGCGTGGCTCTAGCTTAATGCGCCAGGAGGCGCGTTGTTTGGATAACGCAGTTTCAGCCATGGGTAGCAACTCCCTCTTTGTGGATTTGCTCGAGCGGGGTGCCCGTCATCATCAGGCCAATTGCCTCGATGAGACTCTGGTCGGGTTCCGCCGTTTTGACTTTGACCTCGCCCATGATCTTCCCCTCATAGATCACATAAACCCGGTCACTAAGCGCCAGCAGCTCCTCGAGCTCCTCGGAGATCAACAAGACCGCCGCGCCTGCTTCACGCTGAACAAGGAGGAGACGATGGACTCCCTCGATCGCGCCCACATCCAGACCACGGGTCGGTTGTACGGCCACCATGAAGTTGGGGTGCCCCGAGATCTCGCGCGCCAGGATCACGCGCTGGAGGTTGCCTCCGGAGAGAAGCCGCACGGGCGTATTGACCGTCGGTACGACAATATCGTAGGCCTCCTTCAGTTCCTTGGCGAACTTTACGGCTGCGTTCGCATCCAGCAGCGTGCCTTTGGAAATCGGCGGCTTGCGATAGTTCTTCATGATCACATTATCGGTGACGCTCAGGTTCGGCGCAGAGCCCACGTGCGTACGATCTTCCGGCACGTACGACATGCCATGCTGGATGCCAAACAGCGTATCGCGATTGCTTACCTTATCGCCGTTGAGGATGACTTCCCCGCCCAGACACTTCCGCAAGCCGGTAATGACCTGCGAAAGCTCAGACTGTCCGTTACCTGCCACGCCTGCGACACCGACAATCTCACCCGCGCGCACATTCAGCGAGAGTCCCCGTAAAGCCGGCAGCCCCTTGTCATTTTCGGCGTGCACATCCCTGACATCCAGGATCACCCCACCCGGCTCTTTCGGCTTTTTATCGACGAAGAACACGACGTCTCGGCCCACCATGAGGCGGGCAAGCTCCTGTCGCGTTGTCCCCTTCGTCGGGACGCCAGAAGCTGTTAATCGCCCGCGTCGCAGGACTGTGACGCGATCTGCAATCGCAGTGACTTCCTGCAACTTGTGGCTGATGAAGATCACCGACTTACCCTGCGCAATCATGGAACGGAGGATCTCGAAAAGCCCTTCGATCTCCTGAGGCGCGAGAACAGCCGTGGGCTCATCCATGATGAGCACATTGGCGCCGCGGTAAAGCATCTTCAGCAATTCGACCCGCTGCTGCTCGCCCACAGAGAGCTGCCAGATCTTGGCACGTGGATCCACTTTGAGTCCGAACTGGTCGCCCAGATCGGCAACTTTTTTGTCGTACTCAGCCAGTCGCATCAGAAACGGGGGATCATCGAGTCCAAGCAGAATATTCTCAGTTACGGTCTGCGAAGGGACAAGCATGAAATGCTGGTGGACCATGCCAATCCCGGCACCAATGGCGTCGCGTGGCGATGAAAACTCAAGTTGCCGGCCGTTGACCCGGATCACGCCAGCCTCTTGCCTGTATAAGCCAGCCAGCACGTTCATCAGCGTGCTTTTGCCGGCTCCATTCTCGCCGAGCAGGGCGTGGATCTCTCCGGCGCGTAACTCAAAATCCACATGATCATTGGCAAGCACGCCGGGGAACCGCTTGACAATGCCCTTCATTTCCACAACCAGGTTGGAGGGTGTTGCTTCCGTCACTGTAAGCCTCCTGATACAAGCTCAGACCCTAAAGGTCCGCGTATCAATTGATCGATGCGATTAACGATGTTGCTTTGCAGATCCTTTTTCTGATCTGCCCGAAACACCTTTAGGGTCTCTATCTCATTTTACAAAACGGGGCAGAACCCTCGAGTCCTGCCCCTTACGGCCAATTACGTTTATTTAGGCAATTCGGCGGTGATGCCCTCAGCCCACCACTTCATGCAGACTTTAACACTGCAGGGAAGACCATATTCCGGGAAGGCGTCTAGATCGACCTGCTTGAGGCTCTGTCCCTCAGGCAAGACCACGTTGCCCTTGTTATCGTTGATCGGTCCGGTGAACACATCGAAGCGCGTGAACTCACCAGCCAGCATCTTATCCAGCGTGTCGCGAACATCCTGAACGACAGCGGGATCCAGATCCTTCACGCCGGAGGTCAGTTCCTGACCTTCCATGAAGCCATAAAGGCCGAGAGCACCGGTATCTGCGTCGAAGTACTGCCAGCCGGGCTTATAAGTACCGGCGACGATCTGCTTGGTGATGTCGGCGTATACAGGGCCCCAGACCCAGTACGGGGCGGTGAGACAGCGTTCCACTTTGCAAGAGCCGTACCAGTCATAGGTCACGCCCCACTTGCCTTTTTCCTGAGCGACATCCGCCACCGCAGGTGTATCGGCGCCCGTGAACACGACCTGGGCGCCAGCATCGAACAAGGATGCTGCAGCTTCCTTCTCGATGACCGGATCGTGCCAGGTGTTGAGCCAGCGCACATCCATCGTGCATTCGGGGCAAGTCTTCTTCATACCCAGGGCAATCGCGTTGCCGAGACGGATCTCTTCCGGGATCGGGAACGTTGCCATATAACCAAGCTTCGGATTGCCATCTTTCTTGGCACGGGCGCCAGCCAGCATGCCGGCCAGATACTTCATGTCTTCCATCGCGCCCATCAGGTTACCAAAGTTCTTCTCATTAGATTTGATCCCGGTGAGGTGGATGAACATGGTATCGGGGAATTCACCGGCGACCACTTCCATAGCATCGCCAAAGCCAAAGGATGTACCGAAGATCAGGTCAAAGCCCTTGCGAGCCAGGCTGCGGAACACCTGTTCCGAGTCTGCGCCTTCCGGCACGTTCTCGATATAGGCGGTGTGCACATTCTCAACGTTTTTCTCGATGTACTCGAGGCCCTCATAGTGAGCCTGTGACCAGCCACCATCATCGTGCGGTCCGATCAGGACCATTGCCACGTTGAACTTGCCATCTTGAATTTCAGGGATCTGGAAGCCGCCGGATTCAGGGGCGGGCGGTTGGGTTGCGGCGGGCGGCTGGCTTGCAGCGGGCGGCTGTGTTGCTGCCGGCGCGCCGCCACAGGCTGCGAGCAGAAGTGTTACCACTATCGCCAAAAACAGGAACTTACGCATTGTCTTCTTCTCCTTGAAAAGTGAGTGTAGGTATGGAACAGACAACAAACGAAACATGCTTCAGTTTTTGATTTGGGCCTCCTTTCTCGGTGCAATGTAGTCATGTTTGTCTGCACAATTATACATTCTGCGGTTTTTTTTGTATGAATAATTGTAGGTCAATTTAGCAAACAAGCACAAGTACATTGCTCACGATTTACATGCGAGCATATTCTGGATTTCCGACAGGGTCTCTGCTCTTTCGGGGCTAGCGACTGTTGCGGTTTCGATGCGTTGCCACAGCTGACAAAGCAATGGCCCTACATAATCCCTTGAGACCTGGTAGGCCTCGCGTGACAATTTGAATGCACGCTCCCAATTCCCTTCATGAGCATATCCTTCGATAAAAACAAAACGCTCGACGGGATTGTTGGGATGGTCGTCCAACTTGAAGGCTGTATCGCCTAGCGCTGCAACTGTAGTCCAGTCGCCAAGCTGCCGCGCGAGATCTGCCTTTTGAAAGTAGTAACACCAGTTATGCTCCGGCTCCGGCGCGTAAGCCGCGGGCATCCGGGCTGTAGGCTCCGCCAGGATCATCGCGGGATTCGATAGTGCGGATGCCTCGCGCATCAAGCTCTCGATCTGGACGAAGCGGTTCTTAGAATCCAGCGCCGGGTCGAGCAGCCGCAGACAGGCAGGCGGATCATAGTAGAAGGCAACCGCCTGGGATGTGTTCCCGCGGAAGTGCCCGGCAATGTAATCGTACTGAATGGAAAGACCGGGCTCCAATGCCGGCAAGGACTCACCAAGCCGGTTGGTCGGATAGAAAAGCACGTACGCAATCTGGTCCGACCTATTCCCCGGAGCGTAGATCCAGTTGAGCGGCGCGCTCAGGGAATTATCGGCATAGAACTTCAGCTCTTCATTCATCAGGACGACGGTGTTCGGTTTCAAGCCAGGAGCGCGCCAAATCATTTGCCAGAACAGATTCTTCTGCGCCTGCCAGTCGCGCATGTAATCGGTGGACCAGAGGAACTGGCGCCCGACGGCGAGGCCGACGATCACAGCAAGGATCGCGTAGCGCGTACCCGATGAGGGGATGAGATCCACCAGACCCGCCACGATCAACGCCGCCGCAAGCATGAATGGCAATGTAAAGCGGCTGGCAGGATGCGCCAGAGAAATCGAGAGACCCGTCAACCAGAACGGCGCGCCGGCAAAGGGAAGCAGGAACAATCCGAGGCCGATGGCGTATAGCGAGTCTCGTCGCTGCCTGGCATCCTCCCTTCGCCAGTATCCAACCAGGAGAACAAAAGCAAACGCAGCCAGGGTCACGACTGCATAGAGGGCGATGGTACGCACGCCATGGACAGACAGATCAATTGCCGTGAAGAGCTGTACCCAGGAGGCGACGAGCACAGTCCACAGGCTGACAAGGAGATTCTGGAGAAGCGAGAGCACCGCTGTGGCGGGCGGGCGCGCAGCGTCTGAGCTCACTCCGATCTCATAGATCTGGTTATTGAAAATAAACAAACGGGACAAAATAGCAAGGACAAAAACCCCCAGATACGGCGCCCACAACCGGAGAACCGGCCTGACCCGGTCGCGCGAGTTTGGATACTGGTCCCGGAGCGAAGTCCAGATAAACCCCACGCGCGCAAATTCCAGCGGGAAGAAGTACTCCATCATCCACAGGTTCAGCGCGGAGAAGATCAAGGCAGGGATGGTCCTGTCGCCGCGAAGCGGAGATCCTGCTGCGATCGTTTGCGGGACAGAGCGCAACATGAGGAAGATGGAAAGAAGAAAGAAGAAGAGAACGATAAAGAAATGGCTGTAGAGATACGCCCCCCACTGCTGATTGAAGCCGGGATACAACAAAAAGAGCAACGCTGTGCTCAGGGCAAAGGCTGGCTTGTCCTTCCACAGCTCACGCACAATCGCCCAGACCGTCACCGCGCCCAGCCAGCGCCATACCAGTGCAAAGAGCTGCCAGTACACCGGCACCTGGGGCAGAAGACGCGTGGTCACCTGGTAGAGCAATCCCCAGACCGGGCGATTCGTGGAGAAATAGCGCGTCATTGCCTCCGGACCCAGCTCGTAGCGAATCCAGGACATGGGCAGGTCATCCCAGTAGAAACCCAGCTGCGGGATAAGCAGTCCATAGGCGAGAACCGCAACGATCAGGAGGATGATCGCGGGATGGAGGCGCTTCATCGAGTGGAACCTTGCGAAGGCCGGACGCCTTCGCAAGGTTTCTTTCTTTACGGAACGATCCAGGTACCGGTCTCTCCCTTGAGAGCACGACCGATATTTTCAGGATTGGTGATCAGAGCCTGTTTACCGCCGTTCTCGAGGAACCAGATGATCGCCTGGATCTTGGGCGCCATCGAGCCCTTGGCGAAATGCGTGCCTTCCGCCAGGTAGGCTTTCGCTTCAGCCAGCGTCATCTTGTCGAGCCACTGCTGGTTCGGCTTGCCAAAATTGATCGCCACCTTCTCCACCGCCGTCGAGATCAGGAACAGGTCCGCCTTGATGAGGCGCGCCAGCAGGCTGGAGGCAAAGTCCTTGTCGATCACAGCCGCCACACCCTGATATTCATGGTCTCCCGCATCGATCACCGGGATACCGCCACCGCCAACCGTGATGACGATCGTTCCCGCATCGACCAAAGCTTTGACGGCCTCGAGCTCCACAACTTCCTTTGGCAGCGGGGAGGCGACGACCCGCCGCCAGCCGCGCCCGGCATCCTCGACCACGCTCCAGCCCAATTCCGTCTGTCGGCGCTTGCCCTCTGCTTCATCCATGAACGAGCCGATCGGCTTGGACGGGTTCTTGAAGGCAGCGTCATTCTTATCCACCAATACCTGTGTGACCACGGTCGCGACGGATTTCTTAATGCCACGGCGATACAGCTCATTCTGCAGGGTCTGCTGGAGGGAATAACCGATCGCGCCCTGCGAGTCGGCACCGCACACATCCAACGGGACTTCGTGCATGCCCTCCACTTTCGCAGCGATCTCCGAGCGGCGAAGGATGAACCCAACCTGCGGCCCGTTGCCATGACCGATCGCCACATCCCAGCCGGCTTCGATCATGTCGGCAATATGGAAGGTTGTCTCGCGGGCGGCTTCGTACTGGTCCTCAACGCTCTTCCGTTTTTCGTCTTTGATGAGTGAGTTACCACCGATCGCGACAACTGCTAATTTTTTCTCCATCAAGAAGTCTCCTTTAAGATCAGGCCATGGTCAGCGCCATCACGGCTTTTTGGGCGTGGAGGCGGTTCTCAGCTTCATCGAACACGACCGAGTTGGGACCGTCCATCACTTCACTCGTAACCTCCACGTCGCGGTCGGCGGGCAGCGGGTGCATGTAGATGGCATCATCCTTGGCGGCTTTCATCTTCTGCGCGTCGGTGATCCAGTGCTTGTACTGGTCGATGATCCGGGCGCCCTCATTGGCGTCCTCGGTGGTCAGCATGGCGCCCCAGGACTTGGCATAGACGACGTCCGCGTCCTGGAAGGCTTTCTCCATACCGTTCGGGTCGGAGATGACTTCGAAGCCAGTGTGGAACTTGCGTGCCTGCTCATGCGCCATATCCATGATCTCAGGCATGAGCTTGAACTCGGGTGGATGCGCCAGCACTACGTCCATGCCGAAGCGCGGCATCTGCAGGATCAGGGACTGGGGCACCGAGATCGGCTTCTGGTAGGAGGCGGCATACGCCCAGGAAACGACCATCTTCCTGCGGCGCAGATCGCGGCCCTTCTTCTCGATGATCGTCATCAGGTCCGCCAGGCACTGGAAGGGATGGTAGATCTCGCACTGCATGTTGAGGATCGGCGAGCGCGAGTATTTGGCGACGTCGTTGATGTACTTGTTGCCCACTTTCCAGTCTACATGGCGGATGGCAATGCCATCGAAGTAGCGCCCGAAGATCTCGCCGATCTCCACGGGAGTATCGCCATGCGCGATCTGGGTGGTCTTGCTCTCGATGAAAGCAGCATGCCCGCCCAGCTGTGCCATGCCTGCTTCGAAAGAGCCACGCGTGCGGGTGCTGCTGAAGAAGAATAGCATTGCCAGCACTTTATCGCGCAGATAAGGATGGAGCTCTCCCAGGGCGCGTCTGCGCTTGAGGTCAAAAGCTACGTCCATAACGGTCTCGACTTCCTCCTTGCTGAAATCGAGGTCGCCGATCAGGTCGCGGCGGCGTAAATCGGTTTGCATTTTATTAGTCTCCTTGTTTGGTTATTGTTTCGGGCAGTGGTCGAGACGTGAACGTCGAGACCACGTGTATAAAGCTATTTCGTAATGATTTCCTCAGCGAGGCTGTTCGACCAATGAATCACCTTGATACTCGCAACACCTCCGCATTGACACACTTGCCATCCTGCCAGTAGAGTCGTGCACCCTCGCAATAGCCGACCGCATCTCCCCAGGACTCATAATCGGCATCGGGGAAGCAGGCAACGACTCCCAGCTCCAGGATGCCTCCATGATTAATGACGAGTGCAGCCTGACCTTCATTGAGTCTGGCTGCCAGCCCGGCATAGTACTCTGCGAGCTGAACGGCGTACCACTGGGCTGCCGATCCGCCACGCCGCACGCCTTTCGCATACGCGGCAAACGACTGGGGCCAGGGAACCTCGCGCTCGATACCCGCGCCATACGTGCTCATCAATTTGACCTCTTCATCCACAGCAAATCCCATGGCAATGGCTGTCTCGAAGGCACGCGCAACGGTCGAAGTAACGACACGCTGGAAAGGACCCAGCCCCTCTCCCACACGACGGGCAAAGCTGACACCTGCTTGATTCAGGTGATCGCCCGGTTTCGAACGGATGGAGTGACGCCGGATCTCGAGGGTTTTCATCCTGGGTGTATGTCATTGCGAGGAGGGCTTTGCCCGGAGAAGCACTCTCAGGGGCAGAGGAGATTGCTTCGTCGCCCGCGGGCTCCTCGCAATGACATCGTAATAACTATTCCATCGCACCCAGGACGAGCGCCAGCAGGGTCATACGCATTACGACGCCGTTGAACGCTTCCTGCCAGTAGCGCGACCACTTGGTGATATCCACATCGGCGGGGATCTCATCCATGCGCGGCAAAGAGTGCAGCAGGATCGCGTCCGATTTTGCCTTCGTGTACAACAGCTCGCGGGTGATCTTGTAGTTGGCCGGCGTCAGATCGAGCTCGCCGGTGCGCTCATCGCGGGACTTGGTGTAATCCGGCTGCACCACCGGCTCGACCAGGATCACATCGGCATCTGCAATCGCCTTTTCCACGTGGTCTACTTCCTGGAAGTTGACGCTGAATCCATTCAGCTCCTTCTTGAACTCATCGGTGAGGCTCATCTCCGGCGGGGAGACGAACGTGATCGGGCAATCGAACTGGCTCAGGGCATAGCCCAGGGAGTGCATGGTGCGCATGCGCATGTCACCTACCGCCAGCCACTTGAGCCCATCGATGCGGCCCTTCTCGCGCAGGACTGTGTACAGGTCGGTCAGGATCTGGGTGGGATGCTCGCCCCAGCCATCGCCACCGTTGATAATCGGTATGCTCGCCCACCTGGCAGCTTCCTGCGGCGCGCCCTGTTGGAAGTGGCGCATCACGATCACATCGCCATAAAACTCGAGCATCTTGACCGTGTCCTTGATGGACTCCTGGTAGAAGTCGCCCGCGCGGGTCATCTTGGCATCCGAGAAGCCCGTGACGTGGCCTCCCAGGCGATGCATGGCGGCTTCATGAGCCAGACGCGTGCGCGTCGATGGCTGGTAGAACGCCGTCACCAGGGTCTTTTCCTTGAGCAAATCCACGTTCTTGCGCGCCCGTGCGATGACTTCCATCTGCCTGGCAACTTCGAATACATGGAAAAACTCGTTCCGCTCGAAATCCTTGAGCGAAAGAATGTCACGACCAGCAAAACTACGCATACAAACCTCCGATTTAGTGATTAGGAATTGGACGTTGCAAAGATTCCAATGCTACTCCTACTTCCTTCTTTGGCATTCCATTTGCCCGAAGCACCGTTTTGCAGCCACTACGCTCCAGCGGCGGCAGAAGCCTTGCTTTCTCGTTCGCTTAGCATTTTCGGCAATAATGCATAGAACTCCGTTGACGCAACCACCTCGTCCAGCGGGACCTGTTCGATGCTGGTGTGGGCGAACTTCTCATCGCCAGGACCAAAACCGATCGAGGGGATGCCAGCCTTGCCTGCCCAGTAGGTACCGTTGGTAGAGAAGTCCCAGGTGCCAAGCGGGCGCTTCTCGCCCCACAAGGCCTCGACGGTCTGCTGACCCGCCTGCGTCAGCGGATGCGCATCCTCCAGCAGCCAGGGCGGGTAGAACTTGGACACCGGAAAGACGAAGCCCGTATACGATGGGTCATCGTAGAACAGCTCCTCGACGTGGATCTCGTCCTGCAGGTAGTCGGGGATGAGTCCCTCGATCTGCGAGATGACCTCGTCACGCGGCTCATTGGAGGTGATCCGCCGATCGAGGAAGATCGTGAACTGATGAGGCACCGCATTCAGCGAAGCCGTGTGTGCCTCCACGTGAGTCACCGCAACAGAGGGATAGCCCTGGACGGGGTGATAGCCCATGCCAAAGCGCATCCGGCGATCGAGCTCGCGGATTTGCGTGATGATTGCCATCATCTTGTACACGGCATTGTCGCCCAGGTAGTGGGAGGCGGCATGCGCCGAACGACCCGTGGCAGTGATCTTCAGCTCGATGCGGCCCTTGTGGCCACGATACACCTGCATCTTGGTGGGCTCGCCGATCACAACGAAATCCGGGCGAATGCCGGGGTCGACTTCCACGAAGGTGTTGGGCGCGATGCCGTCACACCACTCCTCCATGTTGCCGAAGTACCAGGCCGTCGTATCTTCGAGCATGCCAAATTCCCTGGCGAAAGAGAGCCCGTAAACCATGCCGGGTGTGGAGCCTTTTTCGTCGCAGGCGCCGCGCGCATACAAGATTCCGTTTTCCACCTTGCCTGTGAACGGATCCCATTCCCAGGACTGCGGATCGCCAATGCCCACGGTATCAATATGGGAGTCGTACACGACGACCCGCTTGCCGTTGCCGATGCGCCCCATGATGTTGCCCATCTTGTCAAAGCGGACCTCATCAAAGCCCAGCTTTGTCATCTCTGCGCCGATGCGGTCACCGACTTCCTTCAGCTGGCCATTCATGCTGGGAATGGCGCAAATCTCGCGCAGGAAGTTAATGATATTCTCGCGATTCTCTGCAACTTTTTTCTTGATTTCTTGAACCATCGCAATCACCTCGAAATGAATAGTAGAAACTAAAATCTGCGCCGTGGCATGATGGCCCCATCTCCAGATCTTGGAAATGGAGAGGTCTCTGCAGGGATGCCTCTACCCCTACCTGCCCTCGTTCAGACGGGATGAGACAAGCCCTCGATACCCAACGCGTGATAACTAAACTTTCCGTCTTTCTGAGGCAACAATCTACAATTGACCCGAATTGCCAATGCGCCTCACCACATGGAAATTGAAATAGCCGGGGATGAAGTAGCTCACCGTGTAATCCGCAATCCGGCCATCGGCTGTATAGAGCTGGGAGATGAACCGCAGCAGCACGTCGCCACGCTGGATCTCGAGCGCTTTCGCCACATCGGCGGTCGCGTTGGCGGCGCTGATGGCAGCGCGTGAGATCCGCAGGTCATCGCCACGCTCGATCAAAAAGTCCAGCACGGACCCGTTGAAGCCGGCCGGCAACGTGTCGATCCGCAGGACTGTCTCGGGCAGTGTATCCACCAGATAGGCGACCGGACGGGTCTCGGCGCGCATCACCCGCCGGATGCGGGTCAGGCAGGTCCCGAGCTCCACGTTCAAGCCATGGGCAAGCTCCTCGGTCGCATCGACTTGCTCGATACTCAAGTCGCTCACCGTAATCGCCAGGTTCATGCGCCGCGCCATCGTTTCGAGACTCTCGAGTATCTCGAGACCGGCATCCATGACAGGCACGTTGCCCACGACGAACGTGCCCGCGCCCTGGCGGCGGCGGATGAGACCCTGCGTCTCAAAGGTGCGCATGGCTTCCCGCAGCGTAGCACGTGAGACCCCCAGTTGTCGTGCCAGCTCGGGTTCGGAGACCAGACGCGAACCGGCGGGCGTGCGCTGGATCAGCGCAGCCAGATCAGCCTGCAGACGTTGAAACGGAAAGTTAGCCATTATCCCTCCACAACAGGAACAAAGTTGAAATTGGTCACATCCACGAGGCCCTTATCCGAAATGCGCAGCTCGGGGATGACCACCAGTCCGAGCAGCGACAATTGCATGTTGGGATTATTGAGTGCACAACCACAAGCCCGAAAACCCTCTAAAATTGTTCCCGCTTTCTCCGCGACAACATTCGCTTTCTCCGTAGACATCAAGCCGGCAATCTTCAATTCCACCTGGCCGATGACCCTGCCATTTTTGACCACGATCTGGCCACCCCCGCTCTTTGCCAGGGCATTGCCCGCCACAGCCATGGATCCCTCGTCCGTGCCGACGATGATCATATGATGGCTGTCATGCGCCACCGTGGACGCCACCGCGCACTTGCCAGTGAACCCGAATCCGCTCACCAGACCCATGCTGATCTTACCGGTCCCCTTGTGGCGCTCGACGAGCGCAACCTTGGCAATATCGCGTTCCATATCCACGCCGATCTCGCCGTTCACGGGCTGCATCTCAAAGGTCAGATGACGCGTTGGCGCTTGATTCTCGATCACGCCAATGACATGTGCCCTCACCCCCCGCCCTCTCCCCGCGGGAGAGGGAACCGGCAGTTTGAAGTCTTCCGCTGTTAACTTCCGCTTCAGCCTGACAGAATTCGTCGCCCAGGACGGATATTTGAACCGGGGCAGTTTTACCTGCAACTCACCGTTCTCTGCAATGATCTGGCCCCTGGCAATGACGAGCTCTGCCTTGAAATCATTCAGATCGCTGACGAGCAGGATATCCGCCCAGCGCCCGGGGGCAATCATGCCCAGCTCGCGGCTCAAACCGAAATGCTCGGCGGTATTGATCGTCATCATCTGGATGGCGGTGATGGGATCCAGGCCCTGCTCGATGGCGTGGCGCAGGACGCGGTCCGTGTGGCCTTCATGCGAGATGGTCTGGGCATGCGAGTCATCGGTCACGAGCATAAAGCGGCGCGAGTCCATGCCGAGGTATTTGATCGCGCCGATCTGCGAAGCGACATCGTGCCAGGAGGAGCCGTAGCGCAGCATTGCCTTCATCCCCTGGCGGACACGCTCGACGGCGTCTTCGAGGACGGTGCCTTCATGGTCATCCTCCACCCCGCTGGCGACATAGCCGTGAAACGGCAGTCCGAGATCGGGAGAGGCATAGTGCCCGCCGATGGTCTTGTTGCTGGCATGGGTCAGGGACAATTCCTCGAGCATATTCGAATCGCCCCGGGCAACGCCGGGATAATTCATCATCTCGCCCAGGCCAATGATACCCTCCCACTTCATTGCCTTGGCGACTTCCTTTGGACCGATGTGCGCGCCCGGAGTCTCGAACCCTGGCGCAGAGGGCACACAGGAGGGCATCTGCACCCAGACGTGGATCGGTTGCAGCCGGGCTTCCTCGAGCATCAGCTTGACGCCCTTGAGCCCGAACACATTCGCCATCTCGTGCGGATCGATGAACATGCCGGTTGTGCCCCGCACTGCCACAGCCCGGACAAACTCGGTCACAGTGACCATGCCCGATTCCACGTGCATATGTCCATCGAGCAAACCCGGGACGAGATAACGGCCTTTCGCGTCGATGACCTGTGTCTTTTTCCCGATCGTATGGCCTGCGTCTTCGCCCACAAAAGCGATGTGCCCATCCTTGACTGCGACATCGGTCCCCGGGATGATCTCCCCCGATTGCACGCTCACCCACTTGCCGTTCTGGATGACCAGATCGGCAGGCATGCGCCCCATGGCAACGTCAACGAGAGCGTGAGTCAATTTGAGCGATGAAGGCATACATTCTCCAGGTGTAAATTTTCGTTACTGTGTCAGCACGGCATACGCAAGCAAAACGGCAATCACGATCAGGGGCGCGATCAACAGCCAGGCGAGCAAGGGCTTTTGATATCGAATGGCATATCCGGAACTGAATTGAAAAAACGGTAAGAGCAGGGCCGGTGTGCGAAATCCACTCAGATAATACGTAAACGGGATACAGATAAATCCAGCAGCCACCAGAAACCCCGGCTTCTTAAGCCAGATACCGGCAATCGAAAGAACAATGGAAGTGATGATCGCCGGCCAGCCGAAGAAGATTTGAATCAACAGCTCAGGCATCATGATACAGCTTAAGGATTAACGTTCCAGGTCTGAACGTTTAAGCCTGTAACGTTCAACCTTCCAACAACCTCTTGGCAGCTCGATTGTGCTTCTCGATCAGCTTCCGTTCGTCGACCGTGCAGAGCTGGCCTTCCTTGACGATAAACTTGCCGCCAACCACGGTGTAATCCACATTGACGGGTTGCCCGAACACGATCGCCGAGACCGGGTCATGCATCCCGGTGAAGCCGAGCCGGTTGAGGTCCACGGCGAAGAAGTCCGCGCACTTGCGGGGCTCCAGGCTGCCGATATCGGTGCGACCCACCACAGCCGCTCCCCCGCGCGTGCCGAGATACAACGCCTCACGCGCCGTCATGAGCCTGCGGTTTGGATCGTTGGACAGGGAATAACCGGTGAGACCTTCCTTGACGCGCGCCACCAGCATCGCGTTACGGACCTCGGCGAGCAGGTGCGAGCCATCGTTGGAGGCAGAGCCGTCCACGCCGAGGCCGACGTTTACGCCCGCCAGGCGGTATTCCTTGACCGGCGCGATGCCCGAAGCGAGCCGCATGTTCGAGGTGGGACAATGTGCCACACCGCACTTGTGTTCTGCAAAGACCTGGATCTCCTCGGTGTTGACCCAGACCGCGTGCGCGAACCAGACGTCGTCCCCCACCCAGTCCACTGCCTGCATGTACCCGACCGGCCGGTGTCCGAAGCGCTGCAGGCAGAACTGCTCCTCGTCTTCGGTCTCTGCCAGATGCGTGTGAAGATGGACTCCATATTCGCGCGCCAGTTGGGCGGACTGCTTCATCAGATCGCTCGTGACGCTGAAAGGAGAGCACGGCGCCAGGACGATCTGTACGAACGCGCCGGGCCTGGGGTCATGGTATTGCTGGATGAGCCGTTGCGAGTCGCGCAGGATCGAGTCTTCGCTGTCCACAACGGAATCCGGCGGAAGTCCGCCCTGGGACTGCCCGAGCGACATCGAGCCGCGCGAGGCCTGGATCCGCAATCCGATCTCGCGCGCCGCGGCAATTTCATCGTCCAGTCTTGAGCCGTTGGGGAAGAGATAGAGGTGGTCGGATGCAGTCGTACAGCCCGAAAGCGCCAATTCGGCGAGGGCGGTCTGGGCGGAGGTGAAGATGTCCTCCGGGTTCATACGCGCCCAGATCGGGTAAAGCGTGGTCAGCCAGTTGAAGAGATTGGCGTCCTGCGCGGCCGGGACGGCGCGGGTCAGGGTCTGGTAGAAATGATGGTGCGTGTTGACCAGCCCCGGCAGAACGACGAAACCCTCGAGGTCCAACACTTCATCGGCATCCTGAGGAAGACTGGCAGCCTGCCCCACTTGCTCGACGAAGCCGTCACGAATAAAAAGACCACCGCCGGGAATCTCCCGCTGGTGGTCATCCATGGTGACGATGTACGCATTCTTAATGAGAAGTGTAGTCATGTGGTTGCGAAGGCGCGGACGATGATTTTTCGAAAAGACTAGACCAAATTTGTCTGACAATTCATAGTTTAGCAAAAAAGAGCGAGGATGTCAAATGGAAGTACGAGGGATTAAGTTAGGTAACTGGGTTAGAGAGCGGAAGTGCCAGACTATACTAGCGAGTTTAAGTTGTAATCTATAATGGAAGTAATACACAATAACTATTGACTTACATCATAACTTAAGGTAGTATATGCACAAGAAAGGAGAACTTGACCTATGGAAACCTACGCGACCATAAAGGGTCAGATTGTCATACCCGCCACCCTGAGAAAAAAGTATGGCATAAAAAATGGCACAAAAATCATCGTTACCGATATTGGAGATGCCATCGTTCTGAAACCAGTAACCGAACAATATCTCAAAAATTTGCAGGGTTCTTTAAGAGGCAAAGGCGGGCTCAAGGTCTTGCTTGATGAGCGCCGCAAGGACAAGGAAAGGGAGTAGAGGATGGCAACCAAAGTACTGGACTCTTATGCATTGATGGCCTTTTTCGAAGACGAGCCAGGCGCAGACACTGTAAGGGATTTGATATTGAAGGCCGAGGAGAACAGGGTTAATCTCCTCATAAGTGTGGTTAACCTGGGAGAGGTATGGTATTCGATAGCCCGGACAAACTCTGCGGAGGTCGCAGATCAATATATCGGTGAAATTGACGGTATGGCAATCGAAGTCGTGGATGCAGATTGGCAGCTCACTCGCCAGGCTGCCATGTTCAAAGTCAATGGAAACATTTCTTATGGTGATTGTTTTGCCGCGGCACTGGCAAAGAATCGCAAAGCGGAACTCGTAACCGGCGACAGAGAGTTCAAGACACTTGAAGGCGAAATAAAGATTGCGTGGATATAAGAAATCTGGATGGCAACATGACGAAGCAACCCAACTATGACAAGAAGGAATTCTGCTTAAGGCTTCTAAAGTCGGAGGTGGAGGAGGAAGTTATAGCCGTCTTAAAAGAGTACGGATATTGGGATGAACGGACTGTGTGGAAGCCATATGGAGATATTCAAAATAACCGAAGTATTGTCAGTAATCAACAGAGCTCCGCAGTTGCGGCTCTGGTTGAGAAGCTTGTCAATTCCATTGACGCGGTACTAACTGCCGAATGCTTCCGCCGTGGAATTG
>DAITPI010000027.1:0-18992 GCA_036833655.1 Anaerolineales bacterium
TGTGTGATGCTGGAGCTGAGTGGCTGGAGTTGCTCATCGCTGGAAACCGATGCGGTATTAAGGATCGAAGTCAAGCCAATTGTCGTCGGGTTATTGACAGTCACCGAATAAGTAACCGTCATGGAACCACCCACCGCCAGATCAAAATTATCAAGAGTTGTGACCAATATCGGCGGCACGCCATTCGTTAAATCGGGGTAAGCGCCGCCAGCAACATTATCTTTGGTGACACCAGACCCGGTCACCACCGTACTATTTGCCGAATAGGTTGTTCCGGCAGGCAAAGGGTCATTAACAACGATGTTGTTTTGAGCCGTCCCACCGGTATTATTGATCGTGATCGTGTATTGGATTGTGCTCCCGGGGTTCACCGATGCGCCGCTGGCCGGGTTGGCTGTCTTGGTGATGGACAAAGAGGGCGACACCACGGTCACCGAGTTGGAGCAGTTATTGTTTGTCTCGTCGCTTTCCGCAATGAGGGTATTTGGATCCACCCGGCAAACATTCCCACCGCCCGCCGCGGGATTTGTCAACGCTCCCACAGCAGCAGGGGTCACGGGGAAGGAAACCGTGAACGAGGCTCCGGTCGGCAATGTTACCGTGCCGCCGCTGGCGCTGCAGGAGAGCACATTGGCAGCGATCGAACAAGCCAGGCTGCCTGTGCCAGCCGGTGGGATCGCCCCGTTTGTAACAGTCACCGGCCCATAGGTGGGACCCGCAGGCAGGTTGTCGCGTAAAACAACCTGTCCGGTTGTAAAGGATGACAGACCACCTCCCGAACTATTCAAGACTTCCAAAAACCAAGTAAAGGGAACATTCACGAGAGCATTCCCAACAACATTATTGGTTTTGGTCACACTGAGATCGGGTGGCGTGGCTACTACGGTAGTGGCATCAGAGGCTTCGAACGTTTGCCCGCCATAGGTACCGACCCCGGTCGCGGTATTAATGCTGTAATTGGCTGGCACAGCCGTTGTCCGGGCTTGATAGGTAAGCGTCAGGGTTTGATTCGGCAGCAGATCCGCCAAAGGCGAAGCCGGGCTGCCCCAGGATAGATTCGGCCCCGCTCCCCCGCTCGGGTCAGCCGTGGAACTACCGCCCGGCCAGCTGATCGACGTGGTGCCGGGGACATAAGCCCAGTTGGCGGGAAGCACATCCTTGATATAAACATCATCCAGTCCGTAGGCGCCTGCATCAAACTCGACCGTAAACAGACTGACCTGGCCGGCAAGCGGCGAAATGGAGGAAGGATTGGCGCTTTTATCCAACGTGACAACGATATCAATCCACTCTGATTTCAAGGGCAGGATCGCATACCCCGCGTCGATATAAGGATTGCTACGATCATCCCTGGCTGTATCATCTTCTTCCCCCCAGACGAGCGCGATCGGGGCTGTAGCCCAGATGCGCATTCCGGTATTGTTGTTATCGGGATCATATATTTTCTGTACATTGATCCGGTCGAGAACATAGGTCGCATCCACCGTCCCATTCGTTGGGCTGTAATCGACAAAGACAGTAGTGTTGTCTTGCGTCGGAGTCACATGTACAGGAGAGCCGTTGTCGGAATAATTCGTTGTACCGGGCGCCCAGCCGATGTAGTAATCGGCTTCAAGTGTGCTTGCCGGAATCAAGCTGAAACCGTAGTTGAAATCGGCGTTTTCAGTATCGTACGAACCAATGGCCCAGAATTTCGTCGTGCCATTTGCCGCCGCAAGATATGCCGCAGAGCTGGTTGGGATGGCACGTCCCACCATCTCGGAATAACTACGTGTTGCGTTCGGAGGTATGGTAAAAGAGCCGCTCCCCAGCCTGTCCTGGTACTTGATCAGCAGGTTGGAGGCGGTTGGGTTATAGATAAAAATATCCGCTTCCGCAGGGCTGTTCGATGTCGTGCCATCCGCGCCAACGCTTGGCACGGGCGCATAATAGGCTGTATCCCACAATCCGCTTGGCACCGCGGTGTAACTCCGTGAATCAGAAGCCGCACCAGCCCAGGGTCTGCCAACAATGAACTGAACCTGGACGGGTTTACTGCCTGTCACAGTGGTCCCTGCGTTGGCGTGGAAATATTGAGTCGTCTGGCCCTTATTCAGGTTTGCCGTTACCTGTACGCCCGCAACGGCAGGATCGTCAATCGTGATAACAGTTCCATCACTGGTTGCCTGCGCGAGAACATAGACATTATCGAAGTCAAGATAATTGCGCGGCGCGCCGAAGAGATTCTCACCCACCGGCATGACATACGTGGTCTGATATGGCTTGACCGGGTAGATCTCCCACGCATTGGCATACACCGTACCATTCACCTCCGGCCAGAAGGCCTGGGCAACGCTGATCGCGCCGCCCGCGGCATAGATGCGGTCCCCACCATCGTAACAACGCGTTGCGGGCCCACCCGGTGACCCGCCGCCCGGGAACGTGCTGGTACAGGTCGCGGCGGGCGTGCGAGGCACAACGAGGTCAGAGGACTCAAAAACAAGCACTGTCCCCTTGCTCAGGTTTTGGTATCGCTCATCGTAACCTGTGCTTCCGGAGCCATAGCCATTGATTTCCCAGTGGTCATAATACACAGTCGTATTATCCACGGCAATTACCACTGTGATCACGTTGTGCATCTGATTGCAATTTCCGGTTGAGCAAGCTCCCCCGGTCATCCCAATGACATTTGCATTCCCCATATCTGGATCATTATCATTATTGCGCAGCAGTGCAAAGAGTTGGTCTGTCGTGCCAGGGATATAAAACTCAGAAAAACCGGCTGGCACGGCTGCCTGCGCAGGCTGGGGTTGTACGAACATTCCTGTCAAGAGAACAATCAATAATCCCAAACGTACGACCGTAGTGAAGCGACGATGCATGAATTCCTCCTGTCAAACAGCCATTACCGATGCTGGTCAAACAAAATAAGATGATACGCATGCTGGCGCGTTCAAGAAAAGCAGAATTCTGAGAAATAACAAAATCTCTATGCCTAGGCATGTTGCGTTTGATTACTCGTTACATTAAAAAACCCGGCCCTACGGCCGGGTTCGCTATTTGCTCGCCAATGCCCTTACCTCTTCTTGCTACGACAAAAAGGAAAAGCGACCAGATCAAGGCAGCGGGTCATCGCATCCGCAAAATGTTCTCTTAAATTACCGATCTCGTTCATTTTATTGGTCGCAAGATTCATTGTCAATCGCTGCAGATGACACTTTTGTTAGGTTGGCAGATTACGCGGTCTTCATGGAACGTGTCGGAGAATCACCCGATTTGACATCCCCTCAAGCTTCGATTATCCTTATTCCGTCCGGGCAGGCCCGGCGCGGCAGAGCCTTTCAAACCCCGCCAGGGTCGAGAGACAGCAACGGTAAGAGAGTGTCTCTGGGTGCCGCCGGTCACCTGCCCGGGCATTTTCATATGAACTCATTACGCTCCCTCTGGGTCTTTATCCTGCTAGCCCTGCTCCTCGGGGCTGGCATTGGGATAGCCTACGGCTGGTATGTGGATCCCGTGGATTACGTGGACCAGACGCCCGACACCCTGCGTGCAGATTTCAAAACCGATTATGTGCTGACGACAGCTGAAGCTTACCGGGCAGAACAGGACCCGGGCCTGGCGGCGCGCCGGCTGGCAATCTTCGGCAACAAGTCCCCGGCCGCCATTGCTGCCGATGGGCTCGCCTACGCACAAGCTCATGGCTTCCCCGACTCCGATATCGCCCTCATTCAGGAGCTGGTCACGGCGATGCAGGCGTGGAGTGGCATCCTCCAATGAAACGATTTCCGTGGAATGTGCTGCTGGCGCTGCTCGTAGGGCTGGGGCTGGGACTTGCCTATTCGTGGCGGATCGCCCCGCGCGCAATCGACGATGCGTCCCCCAGCGCGCTGCGCGCAGACTTCAGAGATCAATACCGCGCCGCGATCGCGGCCGCCTACGCGGCGACCGGCAATCTGCCGCGCGCCCGGGCTCGCCTGGCTTTGCTCGGCGATACGGACTCAGTGCAGGCGCTGAACGCCCAGGCACAGCGTGTGCTGGCTGGCGCCGACGGTGGACAGTCCCAGCATGCCGACCAGCTCGCCGCCCTTGCCCTGGCTCTGGATGAGGATCTTAACGGCGTGCCCGTCACGACTTCCACCCTTGAAGGCACCAGTGGGGTGAACGAAGTCGCGACCCTGACCTTCGGTCCCCCTGCCTCCGAGATCCCGGCTATGGATACGGCGCCCGCAGAACCGGTCGAGACGCCGGAGGTCCTGGAGACGCAGCCTATCGAGAGCGTCAGTGTGCCCACCGCCCGCCCGACGCGCACCGCGACGCCAGAGCCGGGTGAGCCCTTTGTCCTGGCTGGGCAGGAGACTCTCTGCGACCCCAATCTGCCAGACGGGTTGCTGCAGGTGCTGGTATTGAGCTCGAACCGCCGGCAGCTGGCTGGCATTGAGATCGACATCAAGTGGGATGGCGGCCAGGAGCAGTTCTTTACCGGCCTCAAGCCGGAGCTGGGCAATGGCTACGCGGATTACCTCATGACGCCGGAGCAGACCTACACGGTGCAGCTCGCCCGCGGCAGCGATGTCGCCCTTGGCATCACGCCTCCCACCTGCCAGACCCCCGATGGGGGGACCTTCTTCGGCAGCATCAAATTGACATTTCGACAACCCTGATCTCGTCGCTGAGCGGAGGGATGAGACGAGAAGCGTTTCAATCCCGCAGTCGCAGCGCCGCTCCGCGTGCGACTGTTCCCCCGCCGAAGGCGATCGAATGAAAAAACAGCCGCAGGCTGGTCCGCCTGCGGCTGCAATATTTAGCTTTGCTGGGAACGGTGCGAAGAACCGTCCTACTGCACCGGGTTGTTATTTGCCCAATCGTTCCCCAGCCGGACCTCCACGTCCACGGTGGAGGTTGGGTCGGGGCTGATCCAGATCTGGCTGGGGGAGCTGATGCGGAACACCGACTGCAAATACTTCAGGGTATAGAGCTTGGGAGCATACAGGATAATGACAGTGCCCTCATAGGCGCGGTCTGCCGGGCCGACTTCCGTGACCTGGACGCCCTGAGAGACAAGGTAATTGCCCGTCGTGGTTTCCAGCCCACCGGCAAACGTGCCGTTGACCAGCCGCACCCGGGCGGCATCGTCGCGCATCAGGGCAGCCGGGTCGTTCTGCGGAGCCATGGGACTGAGTGCACCACCGGTTGTGAAGACTTGATCGCGCAGCTCGCGGATCTTGTCGGGTAGCGGCTTCATCACCGCGGCCGCCTGTCCGCCGAGCACCGTGTCATCGAGAGCGACCATGCTGTAATCGATCGCGCCCGTCTTGATATTTTCCACCGGGATATCGCGCGCCAGCACACCCAGCTGGATCGCCATATCGAACGGCATGTTGGTCTGAATGCCGGCCGAGAACTCTTCGTAGAACTGCTGGGCTTTGCCGAGCAGCACCGGGAAGTTCTCCGGGCTCAGCACCTTATTCCGGATCGCCAGGATCAATTTCTGCTGGCGCTGGGCACGGGCGATGTCCCCTTCCTTGTCCTTACGGAAGCGGGCATAGGCGAGCGCCCGCTCGCCATCCAGTGGGCGCCAGCCGCAACAGGTGAGGCGGATCTTATCTTTGCCGCCGCCGACCGGGTCGAGTCGCAGATCCTCATCGTTATAGATCTCGACGCCGCCGATCAGGTCGATGAACTCCACAAAGGTGTAGAAGTCGACCTGTGCATAGTACTGGATCGGCACACCCAGGAACTGTTCTACCGTCTTCCGGGCAAGCTCCGGTCCCCCGCCAGGCAGCTTGCTACCCGCGCCGGACGAGTACGCCGTGTTGATGCGGCTGTACCCGAAGCCAGGAATGTTGACCCACATATCGCGCGGGATCGATAACATCCCGGCAGTTTTGCTGATCGGGTCGATTGTAAGGACGATCATCGTATCCGAGCGCGGGGCGCCCTCGCCCGCCAGCCAATCGCGGTAATCGAGACCGATGATCAGGATGTTGATGCGGCTGGCCCCATCCCAGGCAGGCGGCAGGTTGCTATCCGGAATCGCCACCGGCGGCGCTGGCAGCTCTTCGACACTGGGCACAGCTGTGCCATTGTCAGTTGTCAGGTCAGGACCATTCAGTCCCGCAGATACGGTGCCACAGTTGGAGGGCGGGCTTCCGGGCAGCGGCGTGATGGTCCAGCACGTGACCAGGCTGCGCACAAAGACAAAGCCGCCGATCGCCAGAAGCAGCCCGATCACAATCACAGCAATCTGTGCAATGGAGGGACGCCCCCATTTAATGTTTTTGAGAAAGTTCGATTTATTCATACAGGTTTTATGTATACCATATCCAGGCCCAGCCGGTCCAAGCCTTCCCTTGCCCAGTGCTGCAACAGGACGGAGTCCTCTTCCATCACTTTCATCATAATCGGAATGGCGCGATGGTCGCGAAGCTCTGCCAGGGCACGCAACGCGTGGATGCGCGCCGACTGTGCGCCGCTTTTGACTACGTCGATGAGCGCAGGCACGGCTGGCTTTCCAATCTTGACGAGCGCATTGACTGCCAGGCTGTTGACCATCGAGTCCTCGTCGCTCAAAGCCTGGACCAGCGATGGGATCGCATCTTCGACCGGCTTGATCGCCAGCCCGAGGGCAGCGCACTGCCGCACCTCCCTGGCAGGATCGCTCAGAAACGGGACCAGCCACGCGGCTTCCGCGTGGGGCGACTGGGCGAGCACACGCAGCCCCCACCAGCGGTGATCCACATCGGCAGAATGAGCAAGCTCCCGCAGGGCCGGGATTGCCTCGTCGCCCAGCTCGATCAGCGCCGGGACAGCACTCTCTGCGCGGGCTTCGTTCCCGCTGGTGAGGTCGTTCAGTAGATCTTGTACCGACACGTTACTTCGCCGGAGGTGGAACCGGGAGATCCCCTTCCGCGGTGCTTACCCACTTGTCGCCCTCTTCGATCAACATCACCGGGATATCGTCCACAATGGGATACTTGCGTCCACAATCCTTGCAGATGAACCAGGCATCCCTGTGCAATTTGAGCTCACCACCTGTGGTGCGGACGCAATTGGGACAGCGCAGGATTTCAATAAGTGTTTCACTGATCATAAGTTCTCCCTTTCTGGCAGCAAGAAATTTTACCATGCCGGGCTGGTGCAACTGCCGCGCCAACCCTCACGAAGAGGGATTCCGGCATAGATTCTTCTCATCTGCCAGCTTTTCGGGGTTTTTCGAGTCAGGTCCATACTGGCAGACCGCCTGCCAGGGATCGTAATGGGTAGTGATCGGGTCCTGATACAGCACCGCGTTGTCCTTCCATACCGTTCGAGTGATGGTGACATCGGCGCCGTTGGCGGACCAATCCACCTGCTTCATCTCATTCTTGCCCAGCTCGGGATTCTCTTCGAACATTGGCGCCGGCGCCGGGACGACATCCCGCAGACCCGTGGTTTCCCAGGTCACCGAGCGCCCATCGGAGGTGGAGTAGAACTTCCAGGTGATGGTGCGCGCACTTACATCGACATAGGTTTCCATCAGGATCCAGTAGGGCGTATCGTTCGTGAATTTAAAATCGACCAGCGGGAAGTAGACGGTGGCATCCATGCCTGCCAGGCTGGTATCCACACTTCCGCTCGCATTCATCTCATAATAAGACACGCGGTAGGCATGTGAGTAGCGCTCCACGATCGGGTAGCCGCCAAAGAACACGGTGCGGAACAGGGTGGTGCTTACCTGACAAACCCCTCCACCCACGCCTTTGATCGTACGCCCGCCGTAGATGATCAAAGCCTCGGCAAATCCATTCTCCAGGCTCACGTCGCCCAGGTGTTGGCCCATCGAGAAGGTTTCGCCGGGCGCCACCAGAAGACCATGGAACGGCCGTGCCGCCGCCTGGATGTTCTGAATGCGCTCGGCGGACGAGCCGTAGAAATACGTCGTCTGCGAGCTGACAAGCTGCGTAATGCCAAGCTCCTGGCCCGTGGCACTAGCAGCCACGCGGGGCTGCTCCTCGTTGATGACCAGCGTCGCGGTGTGCTCGCCGCGCCCGATGGCCTCGTTGATGGCCAGGATGCTGGCATCCACGTCCAGCGAGCGGCCTACTCTTGAATCTGCCATGACCTCGAGCTGGCGGGTCTCGTCGTTGAAGATGAACTTCGCATCCGCCGGCAAGCGATCCACCTGGTCCTTGACCGGCACAAGCATGTCGCGCAGTGCTCTCGGATTGAGAAGCACCTGCACGCTGGACTGGTCGCCATTCTGAACGCGCTGCACGCTCAACAGGTTGGCAATGACTTCCGGGTTGTAGATATACGGACCCGGATCTCCTTGCGCGGCGTTGGGAAGCACCAGGGTTAATGGCTGGCTGAGGATCTGCCGCGCGGCATCCGCCTGGGCGCTCACATCCAACAACTGTGGCTGGATCTCCTGCACCACAAGCCGCACTTCACCGTCCGTAAAGGTTTGCAACTGGGCGGTCAGGTAGATCAGTGTGGCTTCCATCTTGAGCTCTCGCCCCACCTGACCGGGGGTGGTGACCACATTTGTCCCTTCCAGGCGCAGGCTGGCTTCCTGCAGAGGCTGGTCGATCTGCGAGGCGATCTGCACGAGATATTGATGCGCCACACGCTCGTCGAAAACGATCACGGGCGGGACGCTCGCGCCCCGGCCCGCGGCGCGGATCTGGCCGCTCAGCGCTCCAAAAAGGCCGCCGCTGCGTCCCAGCTTGTAGGCGGTCACTGCGCTGGAGGAAGGATCGAACACCATGCCAAGCTGCGCGGGGCTCGCCAGCCAGGCACGTTCTCCATCCTTGAACAGCACTTTGCCAGTAATGGGATAGGACAGACTCTGATTTAGCTTTACGGCCGCATCCGAGGGTGTCATGCCAGAAAGGTCGACGCCGGCAACAGCGACACCCGGGAAGATCTTGCCTGCATACAGGAGCTGGTAGCCCAGAGTCCAGGCGATCAGGATTCCCAGGAACAGGGTCATCCCGCTGACAAACGCCGCAACGATCTGTGGAAAAATCGATATTCGCTTGTAGGGATCTACAGGACTGCTTCGCTTATAAGAAATGGTAGCCATGATCGAAAATTATACCTGCTCCGAAAACCTGAACGTTAAAGGAGATGAGCGTGGGATTAAGACGAGCCGGGGAAATCATTTGTTCCCACCCCATTTCAGCCCGGGAATCAGCATGGGGGTCGCGGATTTATAGTCTGCGTATTGCTGTCCAAACTCGCGCTGTAGTTTGCGCTCTTCGAAAATGATGCCGATCAGGATGTAGACGGTCAGAGCTACGTACACCACAAAGGAATTGAGGCTCAGGGATGGAGCGAGCCACAGCAACAGCAGGCTGAACGTATACAAGGGATGGCGGACAAAACGGTATAACCCACCGGTAACCAGTTCACTCGGCTTCTCGTATTCGACCAGCTGGCGCAGTCCCGCAAAGGACAGCACATCGGTCTGCAGGACAGCCGCCAACAGCAAGAGCGCTGCGATCGCCTGTCCCGCCCTCATCAGGTAGCTCCAGGGCGGAGGCACTTGATACAACGGCTGGTCCGGCAGCGTAACCATCAGATACAGAATGGGCAGAAAGCTGATCACCGCGAAGAGGTTATAGAGCAGTCGATAGAACCTCATGAATCCGTCGCCTAGCCTCTGGCGGAGCGCATGCTTGAATCCGACCGAGGCAAGCACGGAATGGACGATTCCCCAGACAGCAATGGTGATGATTAGCCAGCTCATGCTGTTCCTCTATGCGCGTACACGCTTGTCTACGCTCTTCGCTGAAACTCGTTGCTCCGCTCACAACGTCCCGGTGTTCTACCGCGAGCGCGAGAGATCCGGACCAAACGCTGGGAGCTCGATGGTCTGGTTGCCAGCTTTGATCACGTAGTGCGGCACCCAGGCAACGCCGAACATGTTTGCAAATACATCTGTCTTCTTAGGTGTAATCGTGACTTCGCTGACGTCATTCACGACCCCACCCCAGCGATCGTTGATCTCGGCGATGGTCTCCTCGCGGCGCTGCTGCAGTTCGGCAATCTGTTGATTGAGCTCCTTGATTGCTTCGCGGGACTCCTCCACATCTGCTCGCGCTTGCTGGGTCATGCGGCGTTTGGTCAACGACGAGGACAGGCGCGAAGCCTTGCGCCGGCCGCCGAAGAGACCGGTCAGGTTCTCGAGATGAGTGCCGGCTTCCTCCACCTTACGATTCGAAAGCTCCTCCTCGTCCTTGGCGAGCTCACGCTCTTCGCGGGCAAGCCGGTCTTCCAGCGTGGTGAGCTGCCGGTCGAGGGTGGCTGTCTTCTTGGCGATCTCCGCATCCCGGGCATCGCGGGCCGCGTCGGCGCACGCCCGGACGAACTCTGCCTGGCTGACATCAGGGCCCGCAAATACTTTGAGCGCCTGGTTGGCGCGGGCCCTCACGGAGGAGTTACGGAAAATCCAGTCGGTGAAGTCCTTCTGCAGAGCCGCCATCAATTTCCCGTCGTTCAGAGGCGAGTCGATCGAGCTAAAGCGCGTCGAAGGCGCCGGCTCGCTATCGATGTTATCCAGTGGGATCGCGTTGAGAGGATACTCTTCCCAGCGGATAGCCCCGCGCTTCTCGGGCGATTGGACGAGGACTGTGCGCGTGATCTCGCTGTCCACGCCATGCTTGCGGTCGAGGATGCGTACTTCGGCAGAGGCGAGCAACGCCGGATGGTAGACAACACTCTCGATCATCACCTCGGCGGGCATTGTCCGCTGGGCAGCTGCGAAGGCTTCGGGCAGGCTATAGTTCTGCGGCAGGAAATACTCGCGGATCCCGGCCGCGAGGGGAGGCTTGGTAACCGAGGCTGGCAGCTCTGTCGTTTCACGCTCGCGAGGCGGCTGCCTGAAATTCGTCATCGCGGGCTGAGCGATCGGGTCGGGAGTCATAACGGGCGCCGCGACCGGCTGCGTCCGGACTGCCACATCGGCGTTCGCCATCTGATTGAGGGCTGGGATCTGGTTGCGCGTCAGCGGTCCCGCCAGGAAATTCATGCTCCAGCGCGTCTGCAACAGCTCAGGCTGTTTGGCATGGATATTGTGCAGCACGAACACGCGCTTGCCCAGCGACGAGATCAGCTTGTCGAATGCCGCCCGCGGGACGCCGCCCGCCGCGCTCTCGAGTCCATCCAGCAGCCGGTTCTTGTCCTGTTCCGTCTGCAGCTTGCCGATGAACCAGGTGCCCGCATTCGAGAGGGCTTTGTAATCCACGTCCACCGGGTTTTGCGTGGCAAGTAGGAGTCCGAGTCCGAACGCACGCGCCTGCTTCAGCATGCGCAGGAGCGGCTGCTTCGAGGGCGGGTTGCGCTGCGGAGGCAGGTAACCATACATCTCGTCCATGTAGAGCAGGGCGCGCAGGGTGGTGGCTCCGCTCTGTGTGCGCATCCAGGTCTCGACGGCTGAGAGCAGCAGTGTGATGAAGAACATGCGCTCTTCGTCGGCGAGATGCGCCAGATAAAAGATATTGTGACGCGGGCGACCGCCAGAGGTGTAGAGCATCTCGCCGATGCTGAGGGGCTGCCCTTCGCGCCAGGTCTCGAACGCCGGCGCGGCGAGGATGTTGTTCAGCACCATCGCCAGCTCCATGCGGTCCTTTGCGGGAAAGAAGGTTTCCACCGGGAAGGCGCCCAGCTTATCGAACGGAGGCGTCTGGATCTGCAGGACGAGCTCCGCCAGCTCCACATCCCGGCCCTGGCTCCACTGATCCTCGAAAATATTGGCGACCAGGATATGCTCGCGCGAGCGCAACGGATCGAGGTCGGTATAACCCACCAATCCCAGCAATGCGGTAACCGTGCTCGTGATCTTTTCGCGCAGGATCTCGCGGTTATCGTGCCACGAGATCGGGGGTGCCTCCAGCGAGGACAGCACGCTGACGGGAATGCCCGCATCGGAACCGGGAGTGAAAACGGCGAACTGCGCCGCATTCTTCAATGCCAGAATTCTGTCCTGAGAGATGCCCCACTGCTGCAAGCCTTCACGCCACGAGGCAGCAGCCTCGGCGGCGACCTGTTCGAGCGTCTTGCCCGAGCGGCGCGCCAGGTCCGCGTCGATCCAGGGTTGGAAGCTCTGGGGAGCCAGGTCCGGGAAATGCAACAGTAGGTTCGTCAGATCGCCCTTCGGATCGATGATAATTGCGGGGATGCCTTGCAGCGCGGCTTCTTCGAGCATCACCACACACAGGCCCGTCTTGCCTGAGCCGGTCATACCGGTCACCACGGCGTGGGTCGTGAGGTCGGCGGGATCATACTGGATTTCTCGTTCGGTGACAGTCTGCTGGATGGGGTCGTACGCGCGTCCAAGATAGAAATTCGAGTCGGTCATCTAAGTGTCTCTCCGAATGAACCTTGCGAAGGTTGAGCTTTGCTGACCCAAATGCTGGAAACAAACCTTCGCAAGCTCTTGTATTTAGAACGAACGTGCTAGCCAAATGTACTCGATTTTGGAGCATCTTACAAGCTGTTAGAAAACTTGCGGAGCATTCTGCTCCGCAAGTTCCAGTTCAATCACCGCCTCCGCCCCCGCCGCCGGAGCCGCTGTTACTGCCGCCCCCGCCGGAGTCATCTGTGCTATCGTGACCTCCACCGTCGTTGCCACTGCCGCTATGATCGTTGGTCGTCCCACTGTTCGTCTCCGAGCCGGAACCACTTCCGCTATCCGAGCCCGAGCCGCTCTCTTTGTACTCGATCTTCGTGACGATGAACACACCGTTGGAGTCGTAATAGCCCTCCACTTTAACCGGGGTGCCGACGCCGGGCGTACCTTTGATCTCCGCCTCGCTGGTATCCATCTCGATGCCATTGACGATGACCACCTCATTCTCAATGGCAGTGACCGTGCCCTCGAAGGTCTGATCCTCGCCCTTGGAATCGGGGGATTTCGTCGTCTCGATTTTAGGCTCGTCCTCACCGGATCCTTTGCCGGAATTATCCTCATTCTGCTGTTGCTCAGCCTCATGCTCTTCGGCTTCGATCTCTACCTCGGTCGGGAGCTTGGCATCCGCCGGCAACAATCGCACACGCTCGGCGAGCACCGTGCCATCACTCTGAGTTTGTCCCTTGACCCGAACCGCGCTGCCCACGTCGATGGGTCCATCACGCAGCTCCGTGTTGGAGGAGATCAGGACCGGAACTCCGGCGACCACCCACTGGTTCCCGCTCTGACTGGTCACCAGGCCGGCAAAATCCACTTCCGCCGCACGTCCCTCCGCAAAGAGCTCGCGCAGCTCCTGGAGGCGCTCATTCTCATGCTCGACCTCGAGAGCGCTGCGCTGCTGCAGGTTGAAGGTGAAGAGCAACAGCACATCCTCCCACGTCCGCTTGACGGGATACAGGTTATCGCCGGGCAAGGTGGACGAAGCGGCGCGTACCAGGTTCGTGCCGCTAATGAAGAGAGCCGCAACAACGACCAGGGTCACCGCCAGACGGCGCAGCGAGGCAAACCAGATCCTCTGGGAGGATTTGACCTTTGACTCGCGCATCTGCGCAGCGTGCTGTAGCACTCGGGCACGATTGCGCCGCACCACGTCCTCGGCGGGCGCGGGGATTGCCATGCTCCTGGCGTTGACGGAAGCGTCCAGAATCGGTCGTAGATCGTTGGCGAGATCGGGATAGCGGGATAGGACGGTATCGAGGTCCGCGCCTTGCTCGATCTCTTTCAGGCAGATTTCCAAAGCTTCGTATAAATCATTCATAATTCACCTCCCCGATCTGCCTCTGGAGCGAAGCCAGCGCCCGGAACTGGAGGGCTTTCACCGCATTGATATTCTTCTTGAGATGGAACGCCGTTTCTTCCAGCGAATACCCCTGACCGAAGCGCAGCGCCAGGACATGCTGTTGTTCGGAGGTTAATTGAGCATAGGCGCTTCGGACCATTCGGTTCTGCTCGCGGGCATCCACTTCGGAGTGGACACTCGAGCTGTGATCTGGAAGCGAGTCCGGCAGGGCTTCCACGGGCCGGCGATACTTCCGGCGCAGGTAATCGTTGACGGCATGCGAAGCGGTTGCGATCAGCCAACCCCGCAGGCTGGATTGTGGTCCCTGTTTTTTCTGCACCGCTTCGAGCAGGCGCACAAAGACGTCGCTGGCGATATCCTCAGCAACCACGTCGTCGATGCGATATCGCACGTATCGATAGACCTCGGAGAAGTATTGATCGTAGATGGCGCCGATGGCTTGCGAGTCCAATTTCTGCAAGCCATCCAGCGCCTGGCGTTCGTCGTAAGCTGGCATCATTTGTCCGGCCCCGGGCTTCACAATGTTGAGTTGAGATCCATAACGTATCATGTGAAGTATATCACCCAGGCAGACCCGTAAATCTGTCTGCCTGGGTCGTATCACCGGTATGTCGGTACTAATCGTCACTGCCGGAACCGCTATTTCCACTGCTCCCGCCATGGTCATCGTTTGCGTCATGACTCGAGTTGTCGTTGGAATGGTCGTCGTTGGCATCGTGATTGGGACCGTCGTCCGAGCCGCTCAGAGAGCTGTTGTCATTCGACGAGGCGCCCGCTTGCTCGATCTCACGGATCGTGAGGCTGCCATCGGCATTGATGGTTACATGGAGCTTGACCTGATCCCCAACGCCGATTGTATTCTTGAACTCTGTCTGGTTCGACAGGCTGTAGGTCACGCCGTTGACCGTAACCGTATTCGCATTCATAGCCTGCACGGTGCCAAAAACCTCGTTCTCATTCGCGGCGCCGGGCGCGCTGGCAGCTTCGGGGCTCGCGCTCGCAGCGGGTGAAGAGGTGCTGACCGGGTCGGGGGTGCTGCTCGCCTGCGCCGAAGGCGTGGCAAGGACATCGTCGTTCCTGGAGGTCTCCACTTTCAGTGCGACCACGACGCCGTCTGCAGAAACATTGGCTTCCACTTTCACTTCATCCCCCACCAGAATGTTGGGATCGAGGACAGCCTGCGGATCGAGCGTGAACTTCTGTCCGCCGACCCTCCATTCGGCGCCGTTGATGGCTTCCACCGCTCCTGTGAACGCGACCACGTTTGCCTGGACTTTGGGTGCCTGTGCCGCACTCACCGAGGCGGGCAGAGTCCCGCCGCAAGCTGCCAGGATGTAGGCTGCCACTAGCAGGAATGAGAGCGCTTTGATACGAATGCTGGTTTTCATGTTTCCTCCGAACTTAATTTGATTGATTTCATCCGAATAGTCGCTTCCGGGGAAAGAAAGTTACGGGCTGCTGGCGCGGAAAACAAAACCTCCCGGTTTTCAGCGGGAGGCAAATCAGGTCGGCTTGGCAGAGGTCTGTGCGGCGCGTCCGCGAGGTCCAGATAACCCTCGCACGGCTCTCTCATGGAGATCACATCGGCGGGTTGTCCAGGCGAATGCCGTGTCCGCGCACGGTGTCGATGTACTGGTGCGTGGGATCGAGCGCCCCGAGGCGGTCACGCAGGCGGCGGATAAGCGCATCCAGCGCCTGGTCGGAGACCCCCGCAGCCTGATCGTCTCCCCAGACGGTGGAGACCAGGTCGGGGCGGCTGACCACCTGTCCGTGGCTTTCGTACAATAGCCACAGAAGCTTGAACTGCTGCGCCGAGAGCGGCGGCACCAGCTGCTGCTGGTTCACCCAGACCCGTCGTGACTTTTGATCCATCATCAGCCGGCCCGGCATGCCGCTGCCTTCCAGCAGGGGCATGGTCGCATCGGAGGTCAGAAAGAGGAATTGTTGCGCCATCGCGACCGAGACCAGGTCACCATCCTGCAATACCACCGGCGACGACAAGGGCATGCCGTTGTGATGTGTGCCGTTCTTGCTGCCCAGGTCTTCGAGGATGACACCTTCCGGCGTTGGGGTGAGGCGCGCATGAAAACGCGAAATCTGGCGGTCGGCTACCACGACATCGCAGGAGGGCTCGCGACCCAACACAAGGGTCTGGCTTAACTGCCATCGTTGACCTTTGAGTGGTCCTTCTTGAGCAACCAGCAAGGGATATTCTTCCGGCGTCTTCTTCATGAATATCTCGACGTGTTGAATTTTAGCAGGATTATCAAATGGAGTAGATTATAATAATATAGCATAAAGATGCGTTTCTGTGCAGAACTAACGCCGAAACAGATTTGCCAGAAACATAGCCATGGATCGTGAAAAGCACAAGGAGGATCGTTGCTCCCACCCCTCAAGAACGGGGAGGTTTTGCGCGGTCGTTATAAGATCCGCGACCGGATCGGTCAGGGCGGGATAGGCTCTATCTATCTCGCAGACGATACCCGCCTCAAGGGTCGCCAATGCGCGTTGAAGGAAGTCGAATACGACCGTGCCCTCCCGGAAGACGTACGCGATGAAGCCCGCGATCAATTCCTGCGTGAGGCGACAATTCTCGCGCGTCTCGATCATCCCAATCTTCCCAAGGTCTCTGATTTCTTTTCGAGCGGACCACGCGATTACCTGGTGATGGATTACATCCCGGGCGACGATCTACGCACGTTGCTCCTGGAGGCGCGCCGCAAGAAGGCATTCCTCAAAGAGCAGGATGTGCTCACATGGGCAGATCAGGTTGCCAACGCGCTCATGTTTCTGCACAGCCAGGAGCCGCCCATCGTGCACCGGGATATCAAGCCCAGCAATATCAAGCTGATGCCAAACGGCCTGATCAAGCTGGTGGACTTTGGATTGGTGAAGATCCTCGCGCCGGAAGAGGTCACCATCACCATCATCCAGGGGCAGGGCACGGCCTTGTATACGCCGCTCGAACAATACGGGGGCAGCGACATCCATACGGACATCCGCTCCGATATCTATTCCTTCGGCGCCACCCTCTATCACCTGCTCACCAACGAGCCGCCCGCGGACGCGCGCAAGCGCTTCCTCCAGCCGGACAGCCTGCTTCCTCTTCGCCAGTTCAATTCGGAGATCTCGCCGCGCACCGAGCGCGCCATCCTCTGGGCAATGTCGCTGCACCCTGACGAACGGCCGCTGACCGTCAACGATTTCCGCCAGGCGCTGCTCGGATATTCCGAGACCCCCACGCTGCCCATTGCGGTGCGGCGGGCGCGCCCTCAACCGGTCTGGGATTACCTCGTACACGGACCCGAGGCCACCCTGGCCTGGAGCGCGGCAGTTCTGTTCCTGGTCAGTCTTCTTGCGACTTTGGTGCGGTAGTGACCTGCATCCAGATCCACGCCCCCAGCGACCCAATCACTTCCCCCACAAACGTGAGTGTCAGCACGCCAAATGCGCCCGCCGACGAGGCGATCCAATCGGTCGCGCCGGGGAATCCCAGCGCCAGATAGTTATAGGCAGCCAATCCCCCCAGAAAGACACACAAGGCCCAGCGCAGACCCCAGCGCGGCGAGACAAGCCGGCTCACCGCCCAGAAGATGAGCAGTGCGCCGCCGAGCACAGCCAGCATCACCAGCAGCCAGATGCCGACTCGCGGGTAGCCCTCCGGGGAAACCAGATCGCTTTCCACCACTACCACAGGAGTCAAGGTTGGCGTGGGGGTCTCCACCAGCGCAGTGACGGAGGGGACAACCACCGTTACGGCCGCGCCCTCGTTCGAGGCATCGAATTGGATCACCTGGGAAATGACTGCCGGCTCGCTGACCGCATGGATCTCCACCTTGCCCGGTGTATTGATGGCAAAGGAAGCGCGCGCCAGTCCGGTCGTCGTGGTGGCATCCACCTGCTGCAGGATGCCCCCTTCCTCCTCTCGCGTGGACATGGTGAAGCGCACCACCGTCCCATCCGGCACGATGTGACCGTTCTGATCGTAGATCGGTCCTGCGCGCACCGCGATCGTATCCCCAATGCGATAGAGAGGGATCGGGGTTTGTGTGGGATTTACTTCCGGCGTGACCGTGGCAGTCCCGCTTTCCACTGTCGGCGTTGCCTGCACCTGCTGGTCGAGCGCCAACGGAATGATCTGGTCCGGGTCGGGAGAGGTGGCTGCAATGAGATCGTATCCCACTGCAGGGATCGAGACCGGAGCTGCGCCCTGCACGCTCAATTGCTGGAACAGCAGCCGCGCCGCCACCTCGACGAACGGCGGCTGCTTGCTATACAGGGCATAGTAAGCCGTCAGCTTGGAGATATCCGTGGCATCGAGGTAATAAGGTGCGGTGAACGAGAACAGGATCACATTCCGGTTGCGGATCAGGTTCGGGCGTTCGGAGAAGAATCGCTGCAGCAGCGCGATCTGTCCCTGGCTGACATCGGTCAGCGAGATCACCAGCCAGTTGGCGCGTTCCAGGATCCCTTCGATATCGGTTGTGCTTTCCCCGTTCAGCATCGGCTGGAGCTCCGAAAGCGGGAACGAATTCAGGCGGCTGGTAAAGACCTGTCCGCTACCCTCAGGACCATACAGGCGTAAGACCGCTTTCTGGAGCGCATCTGCTGCCATGCCCTCCTGCCATAGACAGGTCGTGCACTGCTTGTACTGGGATGTATCTGTCAGGAACGTAATTCGGTCCGCCTGATTGGGCGGCGACGGCAGAAGCGTGTTGAGCTCCTCAGGATCCGGGCTGATCAGGGTTGCGGCATTACGCGCCACCTCGAAGATGACTTCCTGCGAGGAACCGATGTTTTGGAGGCTGCTCTCTGGGGAGAGCACATTCTCCAGCGTGAACTCATCGTACATCCGGAACTTCTGATCGAGGATCCTCAATACCGCCGCGTCCACCAGTTGCGAGAACGCCCGGTCGTTCCGATATTCCTGCGCGAAGAAGTCAAGGATTCGGATGGTTGCCGCATAGGAATCATCATCAGGCTCCGAGGATGTAATGTTGCCGAGATAGAGCAGGTCGTTGCCCGCCAAGAAAGCATCCCGCGCCACGAGCCGCGGCGAGAAGTTTTCACCGCTCTGCGCATAAAACTCGCGCACCGCCTGGCTGCCGAGCGCATCGCTGACGATCAAACCGCCGTTGTCACGCCAGGCAGCGAACTCCGGCAAAGAAATGATCGCCGACAGGGCCGATTCGTCAAGGCTGACCGGACGCGTGGTCGCCCGGATATTGCCCTGAAAGCCCTGGTAGCGGATGTGGG
>DAITPI010000028.1:0-18850 GCA_036833655.1 Anaerolineales bacterium
CAGTGTAGGTCTGGAGATACGTTACACCTATTTCCACTCGGCAAGTCATATTGCCGTTTCGGTCGTAGCTGAATGAATCGGTGAAGTTACCGCGATCGACCGAGGTCACCGCATGCGGGATGTCAGGGCTGTAGGTATATCGGCTGGCTGACCATCTCTGTGGCGCAGGTCAACAACGCTCTACCAATTTAACCACCTGCAAATTATGATAATTTGTCTGTGGTCAAATTCTGAGTACGCAAAGCTAATAGGCGATCAGAGAGACAAAAAAGACCCCAGATCAGGGTCTTTAGCTCCTCGCGTAGGACTTGAACCTACAACCTAGCGGTTAACAGCCGCCCGCTCTGCCAATTGAGCTAGCGAGGAAAGCGACCGACATTATACGTGTAAGAGGAGGGCGTGTCAAGCAATATCGCTCACGCTCACGTTGTGCCTTCTTGCAGCTCTCAATACTTCACCATGCTGAACTGGTCCAGCTTATCCAGGCGGTGGGTGGCTGTGATCTGGCGGACGGTGCCGGTCAGACCGCGCACCACAAGCGAGTCGGTACTGGCGCCGTCGCCGAAGTAACGCACACCCTTGAGCAATTCGCCGTCGGTGATGCCGGTCGCGGCGAAGAAGACGTCTTCCGAGGAGACCAGGTCGTCCATCGTAAGGATTTTGTCGAAGTCATAGCCGGCTTCCTGCCCGCGGCGCAGCTCGTCCTCGTCCCGGGCATAGAGCTTGCCCTGGATCTCGCCGCCCATGGCGCGCAGGGCGCAGGCCGCGATCACGCCCTCGGGTGTGCCGCCCACGCCCAGCAGCACGTCCACGCCCGAGTCGTGCCAGGCCGTCATCAGGGCGGCTGCCACATCGCCGTCGGGGATCAAGCGAATACGCGCGCCCGCCCGGCGGATCTCGGCAATCATCTCTTTATGGCGATCACGGTCGAGAATGATGGTCGTCAGATCATCCACGTCCTTGCCTTTCGCCCGGGCAATCGCCTTGAGGTTCTCCGTGATCGGCTTTTCGATGTCGATCACGCCTTTGGCTTCGGGTCCCACGGCCAGCTTGTTCATGTACACAAAGGGACCGGGATCGAACATCGTGCCGCGCGGCGCCATGGCAACCGTCGCAAGCGAGTTGGTCCGGCCGAACGCCAGGGGGCGGGTCCCGTCGATCGGATCGACTGCCACATCTACGTCCGGTGGGAGTCCGTTGCCCACGTTCTCGCCGTTGAACAGCATGGGCGCGTTGTCCTTCTCCCCCTCTCCGATGACGATCACCCCGTTCATGTCCACCGTCTGGAGGACCACCCGCATGGCATTGACCGCTGCCGCGTCCGCCGCCTCCTTGTCGCCGCGCCCCATGAAGCGACCGGCTGCCAGGGCAGCCGCCTCCGTCACACGCGCAAGCTCCAGAGCGAGATTCCGAGTCGGGTCTTTACCGTGTTCCATAACACCTCCTGATAGACTCCTAGCGAGACAGGATGAAGAATTGAATGATGAAATAGCCCAGCGCCGCAGCCCAGATCCAGGAATCGATGCGGTCGAAGAAGCCGCCGTGACCGGGAAAGATGTGGCTCGAATCCTTGAGGCCGCCCTGACGCTTTAACATACTCTCCCCGAGATCTCCCAGCGGCGCGAGCCCGCCGATCACCAGCCCCAGAAAGCCGCCCTGCAGCGGCGTGATCAGCCCATCCAGAGGCTGCGGTCCCAGGGACGAGAAGGCATACGCAAAAAACGCCCCGACGATGATCGAGGTAAATAAGCCCGCCGCATAGCCCTCCCAGCTCTTTTTGGGGCTGAGGCGTGGCGTCATCTTGTGCCTCCCGTAGACGGCGCCAATCGAGTAACCGCCCGTATCTGCCCCCCAGACGATGGGTAGAACGATCATCAGCCACCACAATCCCCCTGGCAGAAAGCGCAAATCGAGGAGATAGGAGCCGAGCCAGCCAAGGTAGACGATACCCGCGACCGTTACCGCAAAGTCCACGCCAGCCTGGTCACGCCCACGCTCATAACTGACGATATGGACCGCCATGGCAAGCAGCACGAATAAGGCAAACAGGGGGATGGTGAGCCTGGCAAAAAAGAAGCGCGCTGTGGCAATCACCAGCACGCCTCCGATCGTGACAATCTCATTGGGCTCGTACCGGACCGCCCGGTACAGGCGGACATATTCCCACGCGCTGCCGGCCAGAACGATCGCGATCAACAGGTAATAAAATACCCCTCCATAAATGATTGCTGGCAGTCCCACGGCGGCCAATCCCAGGGCCGTCAGGGTGCGTCTAAGCATTACTGGCCTCATATTCGTTCGACGAGACTTTGCCATAACGGCGGTCGCGTTGAGCAAACGTTTCCAGCGCGCGGCGATATTCTTCCTTGTCGAAGTCGGGCCAGTAAGTTGGCGTGACGTACCATTCCGAATATGCAGCTTGCCAGATGAGGAAATTGCTCACACGTAGTTCTCCCGAAGTACGAATGATGAGGTCAGGGTCGGGCACGCCCGCCGTATAGAGATAGCGACTGACGAGCTCGTCGGTCACATCTTCGGGAGCGATGCCATCTTTCATAATATTCTGGATCGCGTTGACGATCTCATCGCGCCCACCGTAGTTGAACGCGACGTTCAGGGTCAGGCGATCATTGTTCTTGGTCAGGTCGATCGCATCCAGCACTTTTTCCTGGAGCGTGGGCGCCAGACGCTCCAACCGCCCAATGTGGCGGAGCTGCACCCCTTCCTTGTTAAGCTCCGCCAGCTCCCGGTCGATCACATCCTCGAGGATGAACATCAAGCCTTTGACTTCCTCGGGCGGGCGTCCCCAGTTCTCGGTGGAGAAGGCGTAGATGGTCAGGTACTTGATCCCAAATTCGGCGGTGGCGCGGATCACCCGCCGCAGATTCTCGGTCCCTGCCTTGTGGCCGGCGAGGCGCGGCAAACCGCGTGAGAGCGCCCAGCGCCCATTGCCATCCATGATCATGGCGACGTGACGGGGTAATTTATCGGCAGGGATTTTGGGTGGGGTATCGGACATGAGGGACCATGCAGGTACGACTTCCGTCGTTCCTACACCTCCATGATCTCCGCTTCTTTTCTCTTGCCGTGCTCGGCGACCTCTTCGATAAAGCGATCTGTCAATTTCTGGAGCTCCGCTTCGCCGCGTTCGAGCTCGTCCTCCGAGATCAGCTTTTCCTTTTCGAAGTCACGCATGTCGTTGTGGGAGTCACGGCGAATGTTGCGGATTGCCACCCGCGTCTCTTCCAAACGGTGGTGGACGTGCTTGACCAGGTCGCGCCGGCGCTCTTCCGTGAGTGGCGGCAGGTTGAGGTGGATCACCTTTCCATCGTTGTTGGGATTCAGACCCAGCTCCGAGGTGAGAATGGCTTTTTCAATCGCTTTGAGGGTCGTTCCATCGAATGGCTTGATCGTGAGGGTACGCGGCTCCGGCACGCTGATTGTGGCGAGCTGCATGAGTGGTGTGGGGCTTCCGTAGTATTCGATGGGCAGTCTTTCTACAAGGCTTGGGCTGGCGCGTCCGGTACGAATCGCCGCAAGGTCGTCGTGAAGCACTTGAATCGCGCCGCGCATGCGAGATTCGGCGTCCTTGAGAATGTCTTTTATCACCACAGCCTCCTAGAGCTGAATTGCCGCTTTCATAGGGTTGTTTGCAAAATCATCTATCCGCGGAAAACTGAAAATTCCAGTCAGGTCTCTCTGCGGCACTCGGTAATCTTAATGATAAGGATACCCTAAAACGACGAAAAACGCTACACAAAAGCGAATGGATGAGAGAATTTGCAAAATTCCGAGAGACTCTCAGGCACATGTTATGCCGGAAGATTAAAAGAGGAGAGATTTCTCTCTCCTGCTCGGCCGAGAAAGAATGCTAGTCGTGGATGAGTGTCCCCACCACCTCGCCCTTTAAGGCAGCTACCAGCGCCTGGGTATCCCACAGGTTCAAGACCAGGATCGGAAGATTGTTTTCCATGCACAGGGTCACGGCCGTGCTGTCCATGACGGCGATCCGGCGGTTGAGGAACTCGATATGGGTCATCTCCTGGAATTTCCGGGCATCGGGGTTCTGCTTGGGATCCGAGTCATAGATCCCATCCACTTTTGTGGCTTTGATGACCACCTCCGCGCCGATCTCCATGGCGCGCAAGGCAGCCGCAGTATCTGTGGAAAAATACGGGTTGCCGGTCCCGGCCCCGAAGATGACCACGCGCCCCTTTTCGAGGTGACGGATGGCTCGGCGACGGATATAGGGCTCGGCGACCGCGCGCATCTCTACGGCCGAGAGCACACGGGTAAAGACGCCGGTCCGCTCGAGGGCATCCATGAGCGCCATGGCGTTCATGACGGTGCCCAGCATGCCCATGTAATCTGCGGTGGCACGGTCCATGCCGCGCTGCAGGCCCTGCTTGCCGCGCCACAGGTTGCCAGCGCCGATCACGACCGCCACTTCCACGCCCATATCGCAGACTTCCTTGATCCGGCTGGCGATCGACTCGGCCTCATCCACATCGATGCCAAAACCCGATTTACCCGCCAGCGCCTCGCCGCTTAGCTTCAGAAGGATCCGCTTATATTTGATCTCACTCATCGTCACTCCTTTGCCTCTGCTATTTCTTTGCGTCGCACATTTCGTTCATAAAAATGACCAACCGGAAGGTTGGTCATTTTATTCACTAATTGTCCAAGCTTTCGCCCAGCTCCCAGCGCTGGAAGCGGCGTACAACCACATTTTCGCCAATGGCGGCTACGTTCTGAAGGATCAGCTTCTCGACCGTGATCGATTCGTCGCGGATGTAGGGCTGGCGGGAAAGCACGACTTCATCCTTGAATTTCTCCAGGCGGCCCTGCACGATCTTCTCGGTGACATTTTCGGGCTTGCCTTCCTCTTTGGCGCGGGCTCGAGCGATATCCGCTTCATGGTCCAGCACACTGGCAGGGATATCCTCGGCCTTGAGATAGCGCGGCGCCGAGGCAGCGATCTGCAGCGCGATCTCATGCGCCAGCTGGCGGAACTGCTCCGACCGAGCGACAAAATCGGTCTCGCAATTGACTTCCACCATCACACCCACACGGCCACCGCCATGCGAGTACAGCTCGACAATACCCTGCGAGGCTTCCCGGTCAGAACGCTTGGCAGCAGTGGCCATGCCTTTTTCGCGCAACCAGTCCACGGCTTTTTGAAAATCCCCGTTGGCTTCAGTAAGCGCCTTGCGACAATCCAGAATGCCGGCATTGGTCGCGGCGCGCAGTTCTTTGATCATTTCAGTCGTGATTTCCATCGAATCTTTCCTTGTTAACGATTACGCTTTGGGACTGGTGTCGTCGGAGGTGTTCTCGGCCGGGTTCTCTGGCGCGGGCGCACTGGTCTCGACCTTCGCTGCCGCGGGGGCGGCTTCGGGCGCCGGGGTATCTTCGCGCGCCGCGCTCATCTTCGCCAGGGTCGCTTCGCCGAGCAGGGCATCATCCTGCAGCTCTTCATCCACATCTACTACTTTGGGGATGCGGCGAGCAGACCGGTCAGATCGAGATTGCGGCTCGGCAACGGGTTTCTCCTCGCCTTCCTCTTCCTTGCGCATGGCTTTGCCTTCCAGAATGGCGTCTGCCACCTTGGCAACCAGGAGCTTGATGGCGCGGATGGCATCGTCGTTGGACGGAATGACGTAGTCAATGTTCTGCGGGTTGCAGTTCGTGTCCACGAGGGCCACGATAGGGATGTTGAGCAGGTTCGCTTCATGGACGGCAGCTTCTTCGCGACCGACATCCACGATAAAGATCAAATCGGGACGGCGCTTCATGCTGCGCGTACCCGAGAGGCGGGTCGTCAGACGGGTGATCTCGCGCCCGATGAGCAGGCCCTCCTTCTTGGTGAGGCGATCGAGCTCATTGTTATCGCGCATTTTCTCCAGGCGCTCGAGCTCCTGAATACGGGCATACATGGTGGACCAGTTGGTCAGCATGCCACCCATCCAGCGCTCGGTGACGTAGGGCATGCCACAGCGGGTGGCTTCCTCCGCCACGGTTTCCTGTGCCTGGCGTTTGGTGCCTACAAACAGGACGTTCCCGCCGTTGGCTGCCGTCTCGCGGATCACGTTGAACGCGGTATTCAGCAGCTTGGAGGTCTGTTGCAGGTCGATAATATGAATACCGTTACGCTCGGTGAAGATGTACGGTTTCATGCGGGGGTCCCACTTGTTGGTGCGATGCCCGAAATGGACGCCGCTCTCAAGCAGGGCCTTCATAGAAATGACTGCCATGGATTTCTCCTAACTATTGCCGTTCTCCGGCGCGCAGCTCTTATCCTGGCGCGGAACGGAATGAGTTTAGTGGGGATACGCTCCAAAGAGCCAGACCCACTCAGGGACGCTTGTTGCCCGTCCCAGGCAAGATATGCCCTCATCTCATGGGATAAGGAGCGGCGGGATTATATCATAGAAAAGGGGCTGTTCTCGGCATGAATCTACGGGCTCTCCAGGATTTTCCGTGACAGATACCCAGATTTAGGGGTGAGAGCGTGCGTACGCACGCTCTCACCCCTAAATCTGGCAGCCCTTCACGGCAGAAACGGAAGAACCAATCTACGATCGTTCAGGCGAATCGGCAGATGACAAAGCAAATGCAGGAGAAGCCAGCCAGAGCAACAAGACAACCCCGAACATACGCAGAAAGCTGAACGGAAAGATATCGAATGGCGGCAGGACAAAGATACTGACGATCCCTATTCCGACCCAGCCGGGTTTCTGGCGGGCTCGAACGGCGATTGCCCACAGCGCCAGAGGCAGCGCCAGGACGAAATGGTGATCCCAGGCGGAGGGGGTGATCAAAAGTGCCAGGCAGGCAAAGTCGATGAGATTGCCGGTATTGCGATACATCTCCGCCCGGGGTCCAGGAGGTAGAGTGGGATACGTCTTCTCCCGCTGATAAAATCGTACACCCATCCAGATGAGCACCGCAATCACGCCGATCAGGTAGAGTGGCCAGACGGCGATCTCCGGCAGATGGACGAAACGTTCCAGGTCCTGCGCGAGACTGAGGAACGTGGTGTTCCTGATCCACTTTGTGCTCTCGCGTTCCACAGGAAACGCTACAAAAAACCTGGCGAACCACACCCACAGCGAGAGGTCCCGGCCAAAGTTGGTCTGCAAGAGGATGACCACCAGCCCCGTTACAAAACCACCGAGCAACGCTTTCCATTTCCGCATCCCGGCAAGTCCAAGTCCCATCAAAACCGGGTAGATCTTGATCAACCCGCCAATCGCAACCGCCGCACCACTGAGGAAAGGGAATCTCTCCAGCGCCAGGAGGGCAAACAGGATCGCATTGAGAACATACAGATTGATCTGGTTGAGATGCAAGGTTCTGAAAAGTGGAAAATTGAAGAGAAAAAGCCCTGCCACGATGAGCTGTGTCTTTAGGGACGGGAAGCCCAGGCGGGAGGCAAAGCGACAAGATAACTGGTACGCCAGGTTGACCATGAAAAACTGGGCGCATTGATACAGGTAATGAACGATATGCCACAACTGCTCCCAGGTAGGAGAGAGAAGTGCCTTTGTCGCCGAGTACACGGAGGCCATCACCTGGGCAAAGAAAGGTGGATAAAGATAATGCGGGTTTTCATAGGGATTACCGCCTGCGACGACGGCACGGAAAGCTTTCTCGTAATTTTGATAATCCCAGGATGGATCTCCTGCGTATTCGACCAGCAACAGAAGCACGAAGAAGCTCACAAAGAGTGGGAGCAGGAGGATCGCGCCCTTTTCGAACGAAATCCCGGGATGCGACCGAATTTCCCGATAGCCGGCAATAAACAGAGCGCACCACATAAAGAATCCAAATGTCTCGAACAATTGGATTTCCGTCGTGCCAATGCGCGGCAGGATCGGCAGCTCCAGGGGCAGAATCAAGAGAGGCAGGAGGACTGCAACGATCGGAAGAAAAAGGTGAACTATGTAATCAGAATACCGTCGGGGATTGAAATAGAGCGGCAACATGGATGACGATGGGATTCTATCAGCTTATGCGCCCGGGCGAGGGGGCGACCAGCGGAAGAATCGATCTTTCAGGTCGAGGATCGGTCGTTCCAGCAAGTGATAGCTCAGGCTCGCGACAACAATCGTGATGGATAGGGCTAACAGAACGTTGAGCCAGAAGGCGATCGGGTTCTGCCAGCGGGCTTCCACAAAGCGATGAACGAACCAGATCACAGCCAGGTGATACACATACATCCCGTACGAGATCTTCCCCAGGTAGCGCAGCCAGGGCAGTTCCAGGAAACGAATCCAGAGACTGTGACGCACAACGCAATAGATCAATAGAGCAAAGAAGTAATTGAGCAGTGTATACGACCAGATGAACTGGTATGTTGCACCAGTTGCCAGGTCGTACCCGAGGGCAGAGATCGGACCGATCGTTCCGGTCTGGTTATAGGTAGCCAGGAAGCCGAGGACAGGCACCAGGGTCCCTGCAAGCAACAATTGGGGTCTTGCCCCGGATATGGAGTACCTGGATAGATACGCGCCCATCGCGAACGCATCCACGTGGCTCAGCGGCAACGAGTAGACGACCAGCCCGAACGGCTCCCGAAAGTACCACAGGTCGCTCCCAGAGAGGTAGAGCAGATACATCCCCAGCCGGAAGGCAAATCCCAGCCCGATGAACAGGAGGAAGAGCCGCTTGAGGTGCTTTTCCGGCACCAGCAACAGCAGCAGGGGCCAGACGATATAGAACTGTTCCTCGACGGAGAGCGACCAGAAATGATCGAGGAACTGGGACGGCTGGAACCAGGGCACCCGGTAGAAGAAATCATAGACATATAGAACGGCATACCAGACCTGATCAAAGTAAATCTGCATGTAATTTGCACGAAAGTCCAGTCGGACGAGCAGGAACGCCACGACAGCCATCGCGGCAAGGTAAAAATAGTACAGGGGAAAGATCCGCAGGAGCCTCCTGCCGTAAAACTTCGTGAAATACTCGCGTGGTGGCAGGGAGGCTTTCATATCCAGCAGAATGCCGGTGATCAGAAATCCCGACAGGACAAAAAAGAGCTGCACTCCCACCCATCCGATCTCGATCAGGTCGGCATGTGTGGCAAAAACCAGCAGAATTGCGATCGCGCGCAGACCGTCCAGCCCGGGAATTCCCCTTGCATACTCGGGAACACCAGTTTTCATCTGCCCATTCTATCAAAATAAAAAGCCCCGGACTTTCCGGGGGCAGGTTCTTAATCAGACTATAAAATCCGTCCCGAAGGTTTCCTTCCATAAACCTTCGGGACGGATGCTCAGGTTCCGCGCCTAGATTACCGCCCCCTGACCATACAACTGCTGTTTGATGTGGACCACGCGTTTTCGCAGGTCGGTTTTTGTCTCGATGTCGCTGGAAACTTTCTCGATAGCGTACATCACGGTTGTATGATCGCGCCCGCCAAGCACTTCGCCGATCTGCGGGAGGGAGGCGTTCGTCTCTTTACGAAGGAGATACATAGCGACCTGACGGGGCAGCGCAATTTTCTGCGAACGGTCACGGCCCAACAGGGCTTCGACGCTCGTCTGCCATTCCTTTGCCACCAGCTCGATGATCTTCTGCGGCTCCACATCGCTGCGCTGGGGCAGCAGGTCGGCGAGAGCCACATCAACGAGCTGCGGGGTGAGATGCGTCCCGCTCAGGTCGGCAAACGCCAGAATGCGGTTCAAAGCCCCTTCGAGCTCGCGAATATTGGACTGGACGCGCCGGGCGATGCTCTCCAGAATATCATGGGGTATCTGGCGCCCGGTCCGTTCTGCCTTGGAGCGCAGGATCGCAAGCCGGGTCTCGAGATCAGGCGGCTGGATATCTGCGGTGAGACCCCACTCGAAGCGCGAGCGGAGGCGCTCGTCCAGCGTATTCAGGGACTTGGGAGGTCGGTCGGAGGAGACAATGATCTGCTTGTCCTGCCCGTGCAGAGTATTGAAGGTATGGAAGAACTCTTCCTGGGTGGATTCTTTGCCGGCAATGAACTGGATATCGTCCACCAGCAAGACATCGGCGGAACGATACTTCTCGCGGAACGCCTGGTTCGTATGTGTACGGATGGCGTTGATCATATCGTTGGTGAATTCCTCGGAGGACACGTACAGCACATTCAAGCCGCGCACATGGCAGGCGTTGCCGATCGCGTGCAACAGATGCGTTTTCCCCAGACCCACGCCCCCGTACAGGAAAAGCGGATTGTAGGCCCGCGCCGGCTTTTCTGCGACGGCGAGGCAGGCCGCGTGCGCCAGCCGGTTGCCCGAGCCAACGACGAACGTCTCGAAGACATAGCGCGGATTCAAGCTCAAGCTCCGCGTGGGCTGATCATAAAGGGAGACTGGCGCGTCGAAGGAATCCGGTTGCAGGGCAGGGTGCAGTGCTTCCTCCAGGACGACTTCCGGCTCATTGCCATTCACAATGAAGTTGACCGCCACACTGGCATTCATGATCCCAACAAGCAAACGGCTGACAGTACTGGCGAGACGGCTCTCGAGCCAATCCCGTGCGTATGCATTACGCACTCCGATGGTTAATGTTCCATCCTGATACGAAACAGGTCTGGTATCGCGCACCCAGGTATCGAATGAAGCGCGCGGCATTTCCATCTGGAGTTGCCCAAGTACTGATTGCCATGCTTGCTCTGCGTTCATAGTGACTCCAACTCGTAGAATTAAGTACGTCGAATTAACCCGCTTTGTCAGCGGCTCATTCCATGCAGTTTTAAATTATTATGAGATTTTATGGGACTTGCGATGCGGTTCGTCCACCACATCCTGATCTCAGCGTGAACACATTCTAGCAGATAACTATGGAAAATAACAACACGTCAAGCCTACGCTATTTTTAAAACATCCGTTTTTTTAAGGTCACTCAATGTTAAAGATTCTTGGCGTGACGGATGCTTCCGCCGGAGCTTCTTATAGAACAGGCGTTTCAGCCAAGTACAACTCAGTTAATTTCATGCCCCCCATATATGGGACTCGCGTGCGGGATTTAACTCGACCAGTATAAATATGGCGCGTGCTTCCTTAAAAAATCGCGAGAAGGAAATATCCGATTCGCGTTTCTGGAGACTCAAGATTCTGTGATTCAATTTGGGATACATCTGGTCTTCCGCCATTTCACCGCCGCGCGTGACGCGGAACCCATGCGAGCACGGTCGTTCCTTCACCAACGACCGAAGAGATATCCACATCACCTCCGATGGAACGCGCTCGGGTTTGCATGTTGGCAACTCCATGGCCGATCGACGCGCTCATCTTCTCCATCTCGAAGCCCTTGCCATTATCATGGATCTCCATCAAAACACGCTCATCGGTAGCCCACAGGGCAACATCCACTTGTTTTGCCTTGGCATGCTTGGCAATGTTCGCCAGTGCCTCCTGACAGATATGGAACAGGACCATCGAATAGGCCTGCGGCAGGTCTTTGATATCGTTATCGTTGCCGGACAGCTGTACTTTTGCCAGCGTATTGGCGCGGAACTCGGAAATGAGCCGGACGAGCCCGCTCATCAAGCCCTCGCTGCCCATCTGGCGAGGCCGCAGATCCAAAATATAGGCTCGCAGGTCGCGAATCGCCTGGTTCAAGCTCTCGATCGAGTGCTGGACGCGCGCTTTTGCATCCACCGGGTCTTCTTCGAAGGAATGCAAGGCGCTTTCCAGCGAAAGCCCCACCCCATAGATAGACTGAATGATGCCGTCGTGCAGGTCCATACCGATACGCTCGCGCTCCTCGAGCACCGCCAGACGATGCGTATTTTCATGCAGACGCGCGTTTTGGATGGCGGCAGCCGCGTAGGCAGCCAACATCTGGATAATCTTCTCATCGTCGGCCGTAAATTCGGCCGCCTCGATCTTGTCCGTCAGGTAGATTTGCCCCAGCTGGACGTTTGCCGTCCGGATCGGCACACCCAGGAAGGAGACCATCTGAGGATGATTCGCCGGGAACCCGGAGGAACGCGGATGATCCTGGATCACAGGCACCCGCAGCGGGACTTCTGTATTCATGAGCTCGCCGATCAAGCCTCGGCCCACCGGCGGATGAGCCATGCGCTTGATCTCATCGTCAGTCATTCCCACCGTAATGAACTTTACCAGCTTGCCGTTCTCGTCCAGGACTCCCAGCGCAGCATAGCGAGCATCCGCTTGTTCGCAGGCGACCTTGGCAATTCGTTCCAATAAACGATCCAGTGAAGTATCTTTGACCAATTCGAGGCTGGCTTTATGCAGCGCAATGAGTCTTTCTTGCAGTTGTTCTCGCGTTAATAGCATTCTTTGACACCTCGATGCTATTATCCCATAAAATGTGATAGATTTTGGCAGAGAACATGCATAGAATGGCTTTGAAAGGTGCCACGATGACAAACTCCCGCATTTCCGGCTTCTACAATATGACCCTGGAAGAGCGCCGCCGCAAACTTGAGCAGGCGACCAATCTGACTCCCGAAAACCTGCTCCCGTTTAACTCCGGCGGAATCTCCCCGGACGCCGCCGACCACATGATCGAGAACGTGATCGGCTTATACAGCTTGCCGCTGGGGATCGCCATCAACTTCCAGGTAAACGGCCATGATGTCCTCATCCCGATGACGCTCGAAGAGCCATCTGTGGTGGCAGGCGCCTCGTTCATGGCAAAGCTGGCTCGCGCCGGCGGCGGATTCACGGCGACGACCACAGATCCACTCATGATCGGGCAGATGCAGGTCATCAACGTAACAAACCCGCAGGAAGCAAAGCTCAAACTCTACGAGCATAAAGCCGAGCTGCTCGCCGAAGCGGACTCAATCGACCCGGTCCTCAGGAAATTCGGCGGCGGGGCGCGGGACCTCGAGGTTCGACTATTCGAAGATTCACCAATTGGGCCCTTCCTCGTCGTCCATCTGATCTATGATGTCCGTGATGCCATGGGCGCGAACGCGGTGAACACGGCTTGTGAGCGGCTGGCCCCGAGGGTGGAAGTTATCACCGGCGGAAAAGTCCACCTGCGCATCCTGTCCAACCTGGCAGACCGGCGGATCGCCCGAGCGCGTTGCACAGTTCCGCTGAACGAGCTGGCGTTTGGCGACTTTTCCGGCGAAGAGGTGCGGGACGGCATTATCGCCGCCTATGCCTTTGCCGCTGCAGACCCATACCGGGCCGCTACGCACAACAAGGGCATCATGAACGGTGTGGACGCGGTGGTCATTGCCACCGGCAATGACTGGCGCGCCATCGAAGCGGGCGCTCATGCCTATGCGGCTCGTTCCGGACGATACATGTCCCTCTCCACCTGGGGCAAGGATGCGGACGGCAACCTCGTCGGTACGCTCGAAATGCCCATGGCAGTGGGAATTGTGGGCGGCGCGACCAGGGTCCACCCGGCGGCGCAGGCCGCGGTGAAGCTGATGGGTGTGAAGACCGCCAGCGAGCTGGCAGAAATCATCGTATCGGTTGGCCTGGCGCAGAACATGGCCGCCCTGCGCGCACTGGCCACCGAAGGCATTCAGCGCGGGCACATGTCGCTACACGCACGCCAGGTCGCGATCGCGGCAGGCGCGACCGGGGCACAGATCGAAAAGGTCGCGGCGCAGATGGTGGCGGAGAAGGTTGTGAGAATTGACCGTGCTGAGGAAATTCTGAAATCAAGTACAGAATAAGATGGAACTAAATCTGCCCATCATCAACCAACTTAGCCATTGCAGAAACCTGCTGATCGCCGGGATGGGCGGAGGCTTTGACGTTTTCTGCGGCTTGCCGATTTATTTTGAGCTCAAAAAGCATGGTATCCATGCTCATCTGGCAAATTTTAGTTTCTCCGATATTGAAAGCGTCGACTTCGGCATTCGTTTGACTCAAACACTCGTAGGCATTCCTGCACAGTCAAAAAGGGTTTTTTCGTACTTTCCCGAGCTTTATTTGGCTAACTGGTTTAAGGAAAAACGCAAGGAAGATATCACGATCTGGTGTTTTCACAAAACGGGAGCGGCGCCACTAACGGAGAATTACAGGATTCTCGCAAAACACTTATCTTTGGATGGTATCCTACTGATCGATGGAGGTGTGGATAGCCTTGCGCGGGGGGATGAAGCGGAGATGGGAACTGCGGTAGAAGACTTGATATCTTTGTATGCAGTCAATCAGCTCTCACACCTTCCAAACCGGTTACTAGCCTGCATCGGCTTTGGTGCAGAACAAAATTTGACCCATGCTCATATCTTCGAGAATATCGCCTCGATTACTCAGGCAGGTGGGTTTCTCGGTTCGTGCTCTTTAACGCCTCAGATGGACACTTACCAAGCCTATGACGAAGCTGTCACGTATGTACAAAGCACTGAGTTTCAAGATCCCAGCGTGATCAACTCATCCATTGTTTCAGCGACACGCGGGAACTTTGGTGATTATCATTTGACCGAGAAAACCAAACGCAACCGCCTATGGATTTCACCGCTCATGCCCATTTACTGGTTTTTCAACTTCGATCATGTGGTCAATCAAAATAAGCTCTTGCCAGAAATTGAAGGTACAAGGCTGTTTAGGGATGCACTGTACAAAGTCATCGCAAAAGCCGAAAGGATTTCCAGGCGTCCGGCAAGTAAAGTACCTCTATGAAATAACAAATTAGGATCATACGAAATGACAACTCCTCACTCACACTCCCCTACTCTCCTCAAACCCGCCAAGCCGGTGGGCATCATTGGCTATGGCGCCTATGTGCCACGATTCCGGCTGCCTGCCAAAGAAGTGGCGCGCGTCTGGACCGGCGGCAAAGGCGGACTCCCCATCAAGGAGAAAGCTGTCCCCGGTCTCGATGAAGACGTGATCACGATGTCCATCGAGGCGGCGCGCAACGCCATGAAGCGCGCCCAGATCGATCCGCATGAATTGCGGGCAGTCTGGGTTGGCTCGGAATCGCACCCCTACGCGGTCAAGCCGACGTCGACCCTGGTCGCCGAAGCGATCGGCGCGGTCCCCAACACGCAGGCGGCAGACTGGGAATTCGCCTGTAAGGCGGGCACGGAGGCGATGGTCGCCGCGATGGGACTGGTCGGCTCGGGCATGGGTCACTATGCCATGGCGATCGGGATGGACACCGCCCAGGGGAAGCCGGGCGACGCCCTCGAGTACACCGCCGGTGCAGGTGGGGCATGCTTCATCCTCGGTCCCGCAGAAGAGTCGTTGGCGGTCATCAACGCATCGTACTCCTACGTAACGGATACGCCAGATTTCTGGCGGCGGGAATACCAGCGCTATCCCGAGCATGGCATGCGCTTCACGGGCGAGCCGGCGTACTTCAAGCACATCACCGAGGCCGCCACACACATGATGGAAGCCTCCGGCACCACCGCCAAGGATTACAAGTGGGCTGTGTTCCACCAGCCGAACACCAAGTTCCCGCAACGGGTGGCCGGGCAGCTGGGGTTCTCGATGGAACAGATCGAGCCAGGGCTGCTTGTCCCAATCATCGGGAACACCTATGCGGGCGCCGCGGTGATCGGTCTGACGGCGATTCTCGACCGGGCGCAACCGGGGGATCGCGTCCTGATGGTCTCCTTTGGCTCCGGCGCCGGCTCCGATGCCTTCGACATCACCGTCACGGACAAAGTCACGGAGCGCGCCGGGCTGGCAACCAAGACCCAGGACTACATCGCCCGCCGCACAGAGATCGATTACGCGACGTATGTGCGGTTCCGCGGCAAGCTGGCGATGAAGTAAGGGCACGATACCCAGCACCTGCGGTCTGGGCAGGTGTATCGTGCCCCCACGGAGGACAACATGGCATTCTTCGATCTGCCTCTCAACGAACTCAAGACCTATTGCCCCGACCGCGAGGAACCAGCGGATTTCGACGCGTTCTGGAAGTCAACCATCGAGGAGGCGCAAGCGCTTCCTCTGGATGCAAGATTTGAAAAAGTGGACTACGGCCTGGTCGCCCAGGAAACCTTCGATGTCACATTCAACGGCTTTGGCGGACAGCCGGTGAAAGGCTGGTTGATTCTGCCGAGCCAGCGCCAGGGTAAGCTGCGCTGCGTGGTGGAGTACATTGGCTACGGCGGCGGGCGCAACTTCGCCATTGATTGGCTGCTCTGGGCGAGCGCTGGCTATGCCCACTTTGTGATGGACACGCGCGGACAGGGCAGCAGCTGGTCCGCGGGCGATACGCCGGACTTGTATGCGGGCGGCGGAAACGCACATTACCCCGGCAACATGACCCACGGGATCCTGGATCCGAAGCACTATTACTACCGCCGCGTCTTTACCGACGCGGTCCGCGCGATCGAGGCAGCGCGCAGCCACCCGGAGATCGACCCGGCACAGATTGCGGTGACCGGCGGCTCACAGGGTGGGGGCATCACCATCGCCGCGGCGGCACTGGCTCCCTTTGTTGTGGCAGCCATGCCCGATGTGCCGTTCCTGTGTCACTATCGCCGCGCAACGGAAATTGTGGATACGTATCCCTATAGGGAGATCGCCGAGTACTGTCACATCCATCGCGATAAGCTGGAGACTGTCTTCCAGACACTCTCGTACTTCGACGGCGTGAATTTTGCAGCGCGGGCAAGTGCAAAAACGCTATTTTCCGTCGCCCTGATGGACCAGGTCTGCCCGCCTTCCACGGTCTTTGCGGCGTACAATTATTGGGCCGGCGAAAAGGAGATCAAGGTCTATCCTTACAATGGGCACGAAGGCGGTGGCAGCTACCAGACACTGGAAAAATTGAAGTTTTTGAAGGGCATCTGGAAATAGAGATTCGCTGCTGGTCGAGTAGCCCGTGCTCTTCGGGCGGATCGAGACCAGTAATTACAAAGAATTGCTTGGACGTGGTGGTCTCGACACCTGCATGATTTGCTTAGCAAATCATGCAGGTGCAAGCGTACGGCGGACAAACGGCGCCTACTCCACCACCGAGGTAGAAATAAAATATGACAAACGTGGTAATCGCAGGAATTGGACAAACCGAGGTTGGCGAGCACTGGGAAGTTGGTCTGCGTGACCTGGCATTCGCCGCCATCCGCGAGGCAGTCAAAGACTCGGGCGGGCTCCGCCCTCAATCATTGTTCGTGGGTAATATGTTAGCGCCCAATCTCTCCAACCAGGCGCACCTGGGTGTGCTGCTCGCCGACTATGCAGGCTTGCTGGGCATCGAGGCGGTGACCATCGAAGCCGCAGGCGCCTCGGGTGGCGCTGCCTTGCGGCAGGGCTATCTCGCGGTTGCCAGTGGCATGGTGGATGTGGCGCTCGTGGTTGGCGTGGAAAAGTTCACCGATCAGGTCGGCCCGGGCGTGGACGCTGCGCTTGCCACCATGAGCGACGCCGATTTCGAGGCGGTGCAGGGCATGACCATCGCCGGGCAGGCTGCGCTACTCATGAAGCGCTATATGCATGAGTATGACGTTCCGGCAGATGGCTTCGCGGGCTTCGCGTTGACTGCGCACGCGAACGCGGTCGGCAATCCATGTGCGATGTTCCGCAAGACGATCAAGCCGGAGACGTACGCCCGAGCGGAAATGATCAGTGACCCGCTCAACATGTTCGATATGGCTCCCAATGCCGACGGCGCCGCGGCCGTGGTACTGACACGCCCGGAGCTACTCCCACCCCAGTACCCCCATCCGCTGGTGCGGATAGCGGGCTCGGCAGCGGCATCCGACACGCTCGCCCTACACGACCGGAAAGACATGTTGTATTTTGATACAGCCCAGCTCTCCGCTGGCAGAGCGATGAAGCAGGCAGGCGCCGCGCTGGAGGACATCGATCTCTTCGAATATCATGATGTATTCAGCATCTATGCCGCATTGCAGCTCGAAGCGATCGGGTTTGCCATCCGGGGAAACGGCTGGAAACTGGCTGCCGATGGCGAGATCCGCCTGGACGGGAGGATCCCCTGCGCCACGATGGGAGGCATGAAGGCACGCGGATTCCCCGGGGGCGCGGCGGGGGTGTACCAGGCTGTCGAAGCGGCGCTCCAGCTGCGGGGTCAGGCAGGAGCCAACCAGATCGCCGGCGCCCGGACGGCCCTGATCCAATCCCTGGGCGGACCGGCATCCACCGCGGTCAGCCACATCCTGCAAAGACTCGATTAACCGAACATCCCGCAGCAATGAGCTGCGGGATGTCCTCTATACCGGTTCTGCATGGGGTGGCGTCACCACTCGAATGGCTTTCGGTCGAAGCCTGACCGTGACGGGGAGTTGACCGATCAGCTCGCCATCGCCCTGCACGGGCAGCTTCTCCTGGCTGTCGATCTCCACTTCCTCCAGCGCTTCCATACATAAGACATTCCAGTTGCGCTCCTGGTCGCCGCGCAGCATGCTCATGCCGAGCTTGAGATACTCTGTGACGGTATTGGCATAGATCCGGCAGACATTCAGCTTACCGTCGTCCATACGGATGTTGGGATCCAGCCGCAATGACTTCAGCCCAAGAATCGACGTATTTGCCACCATCAGCTCGGATGCGCGGAAGTGAGTGAGCACGCCATCGATCTTGACCTGAAATGGAAAGGCGCGAAACTCCAATAGCTCAGAGACCGCTTTACGCAGGTCCGCGAGCTTGCCCAACCGGCGCTTGTCTTCCCGTTCCACATCCTTCATGGTCAGGGCGCCCACACCCGCACTGACGCTCAAGACAAAGAACCGCTGGTTCACCTCCATGGCGTCGATCGTCTGGATGCGATGTTCCTGAAACAGGAGATCCACTGCCGGACCCACCTGGAGAGGGATATCCAGCGCCCTCGCCAGCGCGTTCCAGGTTCCGGTCGGAATAATGACCAGTGGAATATCGGTACCGACCAGACCGTCGATCACGCTCGAAAGGGTGCCATCGCCCCCCGCCGAGATAAAAAGTTGGAATCCCTGTTTCAC
>DAITPI010000029.1:0-3814 GCA_036833655.1 Anaerolineales bacterium
TAGGAGACATTCATGCCTCAAGCAACGTTTCATTTTCCGCGCGGCTTTCTGTGGGGGACGGCGACCGCCGCGCATCAAGTGGAAGGCAACAACACGAACAACCAGTGGTGGAAGTGGGAACAGGAGGGCCATACCGATGGGACATCGGGACTGGCTTGCGATTGGTGGGGCGGTCGCTGGCGAGAGGACTTCGACCGCGCTGCCGAGGGTGGGCAGAACGCTCATCGTCTCTCCGTGGAGTGGAGCCGCATCCAGCCCACACCTGATACCTGGGACGAAGATGCTTTGGAGCGCTATCGCACCATGCTGCGAGGCTTGCGTGAGCGCGGCTTGACCGCTATGGTCACGCTTCACCACTATACCGACCCGCTCTGGCTGGTCGAAGCGGGTGGCTGGGAAACGGAGGCTGTCATACCGTTGTTCGAGCGCTTCGTCCGCAAAGTGGTGGAGGCGCTCAAGGAATACTGCATGTTGTGGTGCACCATCAATGAGCCGAACGGGTATGCACTGAATGGCTATGTCAATCACGGCGTGGCAGCCTTTCCGCCCGGAAAGAACAATCCAAAACTTGCCTTCCAGGTCGTCGCAACCATGATTCGCGCCCATGCCGCCGCCTATCGCCTCATCCATGAGATTCAAAGGGAAGCCCGTGTCGGGTTCGCGCTCAATTATCGTTCCTTTGCACCCTATCGAACGTGGTCCCCCCTGGACAAGCTCTCCACAACTATCGCCTTCAACAGCCTGAACAACGGCTTCCCTTCGGCTCTGGCGACAGGCGTGATGCGCTCCCCTCTGGGATCCATCAAAATCCCTGAAGCCAAAGGGACCCAGGATTACTTTGGCTTGAATTACTATACCAGAGACTATGTATCCTTTGATCTGCGAAAACCAGGGACCTTGTTCGCTCACAATTTCTTCTCCAAAGATGCCGACCTGAGCGAAAACAAATACCTGGCGAACGAACCGGCAGGAATGTTCGAGGGGTTGAAATGGATCGTACGTACTTTTCCGGACCTGCCCATCATCATCACGGAGAATGGCGTCGAGGATTCCAAGGACACCTTGCGGCCGCGTTATATAGCCCAGCATATCCATCAGGTCTGGCGTGCGGTCAACTTCAACTGGCCCGTGAAAGGCTACTTCTACTGGTCCCTGGTGGACAACTTCGAATGGGAGCGCGGCTGGTCTCAACGCTTCGGCTTATGGGCGCTGGACGAGAATACCCAGAAGCGGACCAGGCGTCCCAGCGCGGATCTATACGCCGAGATCTGCAGGGAAAACGGGCTCTCCAGCGAGATGGTGCAGAAATATTGCCCAGAAGTGTTCGATAAGCTGTTCCCCGTCTGATGCCGGCAGGGCTATTCACTATATTTTCGAGAAAAGACATCCCCGGCGCTGCTATCCAGTCGGATCTCACTCCTGAGGTTTTTGATAAGTCGTTTCCTGTCCAGTCGTTGTACAATTTCCCATCATTGCTGCGAACAAAGGAGAAGCGGACATGGACTTCAATATACGATTATCGGGGCTGGAGGAATTGCTGGCGATCATCTACGGCAGCGAGACCCGTCTGAGCACATTACTGAGCGATCTCGGCTTTGGGCATTCACAGGTTGCGCAGCTGCAGAATGCGCACCTGGAGTCTGTGGTCACGCAGCTCCTGGACGTGATCCACGGGCGGCTAAGCGGCGACTCGGGCCGGGATACGTATTACCAGATCCTCAGCCGTCGCTACGGACTCGACGGCGAGCCAGAGGAACAGCTTTCTGCCATTGCGGAAAAGCATGGCGCCAGCCCCGAATACTTGCGTCATGTATTCGAAGAGATCATTCATCGCTGTCAGAGCAACACCTGGCAAACAGAGCTCAAGAAGAGTCTCCGGCATATCGTCGTGAAGGAGCTCGGCTTGATGCAGGAACGCCCGGCACGCGAGCAGGTGACCGAGAAGCTGGAGCGCCTGTCCAATCTGCGCAACGCGGCCGAATTCACCCGGCTGGATTACGAGACCAAGCGCAAGGAGCTGCTCAAAGCGATCCAGGCAGACCTGGATGCCCTGGAGGCAGAATACCAGCCTGTGCTCAAGCGGGCTGAGGAGAACATCGCGGCGCTGGAAAACGAGATCAAAACGGATGTGCTGCTCTGCGGTGAGAGTATCTCCGGCGGTATGTACCGCGCCGTCTACACCCAGGGACGTGTGTCGTGGGATAACGAGGGCATGATAAAGTATGCCGAAGCCCATCCCGATGTCCTGCGCTTTCGCAAGCAGAGTCCGCCTCTCGTCTCATTGAGAGTATCAAATTCCAATTGAACCTTCCTCCCGAATTCATTCGCAACATACAGGGCTTTGGTGAGGCGGGCAAGCAGTTCCTTGCCGATCTTCCCGCCTTGATTCGCGAGGCATCCCAGAAATGGGAATTAACGGATGTACACCCCGCTCCCACGCTTTCCTATAATTTTGTTGCGTTTGCAAGGCGCGCTTCGACTACGCCGCTACGCGGCTCCGCTCAGCGCGATGTCGTCTTAAAGATGGGGGTGCCCAATCGTGAGCTGAGAAGTGAAATGGCTGCACTGCGGCTCTTCAACGGCGAGGGCGCCTGTAAGCTCCTTGATTTTGAAGAAGAAAAATACTGGATGCTCCTGGAACGATTACAGCCGGGTGTGATGCTTGCCACCCTGAAGGATGATGACGAAGCGACGCATATCGCCGCGGATGTGATGCACAGAATCTGGCGACCTCTGGAGTCAGCCAGCGTGCGGGTGCCCGAGCAAGCTCGGAGCCAGGATCAAGCGCCCGGACTCCAGAGCTTTATCCGGTTATCCGAATGGTTCGAGGGGTTGAAGAGGCTGCGGAGGCGGTTCGCCGGGGGGACGGGTCCGCTTGATGAAGAACTGGTCGAGCGGGCTGAGCGCTCGTCGCGAGATCTCCTTGTCGAGAATCACATGCCTGTGCTGATGCACGGTGACTTCCATCATTTCAATATCCTGTCCTCGGAGCGCGGCTGGCTGGTGATCGACCCGAAGGGAGTCATCGGTCCGGCGTGCTACGAGGCCGGTCCACTGCTGATGAACCCCTGGGACGAGCTCTTGCGCATCGGAGACTACCGACAGATGACCAGGAGGCGGATAGACCTCCTGCACGAGCGCCTCGGCTTCGAGCGTGAGCGCATCCGGGAGTGGACTCTGGCGCACGCGGTCCTTTCGGCGTGGTGGGGCATCGAAGACCATACAGGCTGGGAGTATTCACTGGAGTTTGCCAGGATGATCGCCAGCCTCGACCTAAACTGATACAGCCTCTCGCTCGAGAGGCTGTATCTTTTCCGGGACGTTCTACCTGCCAATCAGGGTAGAGATGGCAACGCCGAGCGCCAGCAAGCCGAGGATAATGGCTGGGATCGGCATTCCCAGAGCGGACAAGCCATAGAATAGAAAGAACAGGATCAGGCACCAGGTGGCGATCGAGCTGGGCATTCTCATTTTCACTCTCCTTTGGGAATCAGGTACCAGGCTCCACGAGCCTGCTATCTGTAAGAACGAAAGCAAGAGGCGCGTGTTGCGCCCGCCGAGGTAGGGTCCAAAAGGATGGGCTACGACACGCTCACCACGGAGAACGCAGAGCGCACAGAGCTTTCTCAAAGGGTTTTCTCAGCGGTCTCCGTGTGCTCAGCGGTGAGATCATCCGACAAGCCCACGAAAGTAGACACTCCCCCCCGGGTTGCCCCGGAGCGCCATCTGCCTGAGATGGTAGAATCGGCATCTATGGCTACGACAGTTCCCGCCGAGTTTTCCATGCAACGTGCCCATGTCTCGGACCGCACCA
>DAITPI010000029.1:3914-18843 GCA_036833655.1 Anaerolineales bacterium
ACGACAGTTCCCGCCGAGTTTTCCATGCAACGTGCCCATGTCTCGGACCGCACCAGCCCGGTCCGGTGGATCTGGTCGCACTTGCGCCGTCACTGGTGGCTGATCCTCATGATGGTGGCCGGCGCGGTGGGCAATGCCGGGCTGGCAGCCGTGGTGCCGGTGCTGACCGGGGATGCCTTCAACGCGATGCTCAAGCCGGCGCCGGATACCAGCGTGCTGATCCCGCTGGCGGTGACTATCGGTATTACACAGGTGATCCGCGGCGTGCTCCAACTGGGACGGAACTTCGGGGCGGAGCTGCTCGCACAGAAGATCGAGCGCTCAGTGCGTGACGAGTTGTATCTCGCCCTGCTCGGCAAGAGTATGACGTTCCACAACCTCCAGCCTGTGGGCGATACCATGGCACGCGCCACCAACGATGTGCGCGAGGTCAACTACATGTTCAGTCCGGGCGTCAACCTGGTGGTGGGCTCGTTCATCTTCCTGCTGATGCCGATCTTTGTCGCCGGACGATACCATCCGGCGCTGATCGTGGTGCCTGTGGTGTATATCGCCCTGTACTTCTTCTTTCTGACGCGCTACCTGAAAACTCTCGCCCCGGTCACCGATGAGGTCCGCGCCACGTTCGGGACGATGAACACCCACCTCTCGGAATCGCTCGACGGCGTGGAAGTGGTCAAGGGCGCCTCGCAGGAGAATGCCGAGGTGGATCGCTTCGTGATGAACGCGCGTCGCGTCCGGGATGCGTTTGTGCAGCAGGGCGATCTGGAGGGGCGGTATGTTGCCATGCTGTTGCTGGGCTCCGCTTTTGCCTTTGGCTTGTTCCATGCTCTCCTGCTGTTCCGCAACGGGCAGATCGACCTGGGCGCCGTGGTGGCTTACTTCGGCCTGCTGCGCCTGCTGGAGTTCCCGACGTTCGTCTCGACGTTTGCTTATTCCCAGATCTCCTCAGGAATCTCGGGCTCGCGCCGCATTCTGGAGCTGATCAACCGCGAGACGGACCTGGACCAGAACGCGCAGGGCTACGCCGACGTGATGCGCGGCGAGGTGGAATTCCGGAATGTGCGCTTTGCCTACGAAGCCCTTGGAACAGATGGGGAGAATTCCGGGCAGGATAACGTCCTGGAGAACATTTCTTTCAAAATCAAGCCCGGACAGACCGTTGCCATTGTGGGTCAAACCGGGGCAGGAAAGACATCGCTGGTGAAATTGATCAACCGCACCTACGATGTGACACAGGGACAGGTCCTGGTGGACGGTGTCGATGTGCGCGCCTGGAATCTGGCAGCGCTCCGTTCGCAGATCTCGATGATCGAGCAGGATATTTTCCTGTTCACGCGTTCGGTCAGTGACAATATCGCCTTCGGAAAGCCGGAGGCGAACCGGGAGGAAATCGAGCTGGCGGCACGGTCCGCACAGGCAGATGACTTCATCCAGACCTTTGATAAAGGGTACGAGACGGTGGTTGGGGAACGTGGTGTTACGCTCTCGGGCGGCCAGCGCCAGCGGATCGCCCTCGCCCGCGCCTTCCTGACGGATCCGCGCATCCTGATCCTGGACGACTCCACCTCCGCGATCGACTCGGCGACAGAGGACAGGATCCAGCGCGCCATCTCGAACGCAGCGCGCGGCCGCACGACATTCATTATCACGCATCGCCTGTCCCAGATCCGCTGGGCGGATTTGATCATCGTGCTGCGGAAAGGGAAGATTGCCGCGATTGGTGCGCACGACGAGCTGATGAAAACCTCAGAAGCGTATTCGAGGATATTTAGGGAGTGAGAGTCGGTCATCGATATTCGAGACTCGGGGGGCAGTAGCACGAAAACCGAGTACCGAATATCGAATTCCGATTTACGAGGCTTTATGGGTTTCTTTGCCGGACTAAATGACGAGAAATACGACCGCCAGTACACAGACCGTGAGTTGATGCGGCGCATCTTTGAATATTTCAAGCCGCAGACCACCCGGCTGCTTTGGGTGCTGCTGCTCGTGGTTGTCCTTGCAGTCATCGGCGCAGCGATGCCGGTGGTGGTTGCGCGCATGGTGGACCTGCTCAAAGCGCGGCCATCGCTTCAAGCCATCACAGGGGTGAGCCTGGCCGTCCTGGTCATCGGGATTGCCATGTGGGGATTGAACTGGGCGCGGCGCAGCCTTGTGGTGCGGGCTGTTGGCGACGTGGTCCTGGATTTGCGGACGCGCGCCTTTCGGGCTGCCGCGGAACATGATCTATCGTTCTATGATCAGTTTTCCTCCGGCCGGATTGTCTCCCGTATCACTTCCGATACCAACGACTTTGGGCAACTGGTGGTGATCGTGACAGATGTCGGCTCGCAGATCGTGCAGGCGATCATCCTCGGCGTGGTTCTCTTTCGCACAGACCTGAAACTGTCGTTGCTGTTGATGGCTTTCCTGCCCGTGATCTTTGCCATTGCGGCGGGATTCCGGGTGCTGGCGCGCAGGGTGACCAAGCGCGGCATGAAAGCCATGGCAGACGTGAACGCCGCGATCAAAGAGACCATCAGCGGTATTTCGATCGCCAAGAACTTCCGGCAGGAAGAGAGCATTTTCAACGCCTTCGACGAATCGAACCAGCAATCCTATCGCGTCAACGTACAGCGGGGCTTTGTGCTCTCCCTGGTCTTCCCGACGCTGAATGCACTGGGCGGCATCTTTACCGGCATCCTCATTTACGTGGGCGGGCTGAGCGCTGCACAGGGCATCGTGACCGTAGGCGCCTGGTATCTCTTCATCATGAGTCTCGACCAGTTCTTCTTTCCGGTGCTCAACCTGTCCTCGTTCTGGGCGCAGATCCAGGCGGGACTTTCGGCAGCCGAACGGGCATTCGCGTTGATCGATGCCGACCCAAACGTAGTGCAGACGGATCACCGGGATGTGCCTCGACTCCAGGGAAGAATTCACTTCGAGCATGTCTATTTCCGCTATGTAGATAACGAGCCAATCCTGGCAGACTTCAACCTGCTCGTGCCACCCGGGGAGACCCTCGCCCTGGTGGGACACACCGGCGCCGGGAAATCATCCATTGCGAAGCTGGTTGCGCGCTTTTATGAATTCCAGCAGGGGCATTTGCTGATCGACGGCCATGACATCCGCACCTTTGACCTGGCACAGTACCGCCGGCAGCTGGGGATCGTTTCCCAGGTGCCCTTCCTGTTCTCGGGCACGGTGGCAGACAACATTCGCTATGCCGCGCCCGAAGTAACCGATGAGGAGATGCTCGGCATGGCGCGCAACATCGGAGAAGGCGAATGGCTGGAGACGCTGCCGAACGGTCTGCAAACCGAAGTGGGCGAAAGAGGGGCGCGCCTCTCGATGGGACAGCGTCAGCTTGTGGCGTTGATGCGCGTGCTGATGCAGAAGCCTGCTATCTTCATCCTGGATGAGGCGACGGCCAGCGTGGACCCTTTTACCGAGTGGCAGATCCAGCAGGCGCTGAACCTGATCTTGAAGCACTCGACCAGCATCCTGATCGCGCACCGGTTGTCAACAGTCAAAGCCGCCGACCGCATCGTTGTGATGGAGAAGGGCAGGATCATCGAGGAGGGGAATCACCATGGACTGCTGGCGCAGGGCGGGCATTATGCCACGCTGTATAACACGTACTTCCGACACCAGTCGCTGGATTATCGACCGCCCGGCGTGGAAGAGCTGGCTGCACATAAGTCCGGGTAGAGCGGGTTATTGACCCGCCCTGATCCCAGAAATTATCACGATCTACAATGGGTCATCGCGATGGACGGTGGAGCTGTCTCAGGATTGCATCACCACCTTGATCGCCTGCGACCCTCCCTTTTGGCCATCCGCGATTGCGATGGCTTGTTTGTGATCCTCATACGGAAAGCGATGAGTGATAAAGCCGTCCGTTGGATACAGGCCCCGTTTCATGAACTCAAAGACCCAATCATACGTATGTTTTTCATCGCCCGCATAGTGCTCGATCCCATGGGCGACGACCCCCACCAGCTCGACCTGGTGATACCAGATGGGCACCAGATCCAGCCTGGTCATGGGCATAAGAAGCGAGCCAACTAACACGATCCTGCCCTTCGCCTTGATCCAGCGCAAGCAATCGGTGAGCGTGCTGGCGTTGCCGACACAGTCATAGATGATATCGAACCCGCCCACCACGATGCCCTTATTTAACGGCGCAGAGAAGAACTTCCCGCCGGAAGCCCTGGCGATACCGCGGTAACCGTCGCGTTGATACAGAATATTCTTCCCGCCCAGCCGTTCCGCCATCTGTGACTGAAACTCATACCGGGAAAGGATCGTCACTTCACAGGAGGGATGCGCCGCCCGCACTGCCATCAGCACGGAGAGGCCGATCATTCCCGCCCCGAGGATCAGGACTCTGGCGCCCGGCTCTGGGGGATGTCGCAGGACAGCATGCATGCCGATCCCCAGCGGCTCGACGAGCACAGCCTGATCCAAGGTCAGCTCGGGTGGGCAGAGCTGCACGCCGGTTTCGTGGGTGACGTACCCGTCGCCGAATCCGCCGCCGACCCCGAGATAGGGATGATCGGATTTATAGAAACAGAAATTGGTCTCTCCCTGCGCGCACATTTCGCAAGGGTGCTCGAGCTCGAGGTTCAAGCAGTTCGCGCCATAGAAATGCTTGTCCATGAGGACGCGGTCGCCGACCCGAAAACGCGTCACCGCAGAGCCCGTCTCGGTGACAACGGAAACGACCTCATGTCCCAGGTAGAAGCGTTGCAGACCCGGCAAGGCGGCGGGCGCAACCGATGGGTCTGCTCTAACAAAGAGCAGAGCGAGATCGGTCGCGCAGATCCCGCTGGAGAGGTTCTTCACCCGTATCCAGCGCGGGCCGGGTAAAGGCAAATCATCGAGCACTCCCGCGCGGGCAGCGGAAAACGGCGTCCAGACAAAGCCCTTCCACAGGGGTGTGATGGCTTTGGTCAGCAGGACGCGCGGAATGTGCTTGTCAACATAAAGGGCGCGCATCGAAACCTTTCGCCGATGGCAACATTATTCTATTCATCCAAGAATGAACGTCGGCCGCTCAAATCAGATTGCCTGCAATTGTGGCACGTTTCCCATTTGCATCGAATCGGAATGGACCCTGGGGAACCTCGTTGGTGATTTCGATGTCCCCGCGATCCATCGCTTCCCAGATCAGCTGAAAGGCTTGTTTCTCTTCCGCCCACTTTTCCACGATCACCAGTCCATGCCCCGGAAGGACGGTGAATACGACCTGGCGCGGATCGTCCGGGTTCTGCAGGGCGAGGGAGCGGGAAAACGTGTGCTGGACCGCGCGATACTGTGCATCGGTGGAACACGAGACCGGGTAGTGGAGGTAACTATCGGGGAGGGAGACATATTCCACCCGCCGCCGATCGAAGGACCGGACGCCGCGATGACCGTGCAGCTTGGAGCGGATGACCGGCACCTCGACCGCGCCCGCAAGCGAGATCTTCGGTAGCTCGAGGTCCATCCCGATCATCTCCACAGCTTCGGAGGAGGGCGGGTGGTTGGGATGTCCTTCCACTCGCCGGATGAGGGCGCCATCCCGCTCAAGCTTGATCCCCACTATTACAGCGAGATCCTTATCGGTGATATTTTCCTTCCGCACGGGCCGGGCACTGCCCGTAATGGTGGTCAACAAGCCATTGATATGAATATCCCAGGTGGCAAAACATCCTTCGCTATACTGGCTGGCAATGGCATCGCTGAAACCCGGGATTTCCGCCAGCTGCGAGACCTGGATCATCTCGGTGAAGAAATCCCGCTTGCCCAGCTCCTGGCTCGCCCGGGTCATCTCCCGGATGGTGGGCAGCGCTGACCATTCCTCCTGGTTGATCGGCGGTTCCACCACTTGATGGTTCGTGATCTCCTCGGTGCTGGCAGCGGTCAGGATCCGCGTAGCAATATCCTGATAAAAAGCCCCCGGGTCTTCGAACCGGATCTGGGGATGCGCGCCCACCAGGTCGAACAGAAACGCCGACTCGGGCTCCTGGTCGCCGATCACCAGCAGGACCCGGATGCATTTCGTCTGGATCTGGACGATCCGCAAAAGATACAGGATCGCGCCGCCGCGCTTGCCCTGCTGGTATAGGGTGTGCGAGGCCGTCTCGGGGATGCCGGCAAAGGTCGAGGCGACCTGCCGCTCGCCACGCAGGATCTGTTCGGCCTGCGTCAGCCACTCCTCAAATTGCCCCGGCTGCGCCTGGACGATCGTGAAGACCGTCGGCACGTGCTTGAGCCGGAAGCGGCGCCGGGCAGTGAATAGCAGCGCCTCGCGCCAGCCAAGCGGCTCTCCCAGTCTGGCGGTGGTCAGGAGGACACTGGTCTCGGGCGAAGGCGTAACTCCCGTGACATGCCCGCGCTCCTGGAAGTGTTGTACGAGTTGCGTGGCAACATGGTCTGCCAGCCGGGTCGAGGGTCCCGGCACATAGGCGAGATGCAAATGCTTAAGCCATGAATGAATAGGGGTATGGACGAACATGGGAAGTTCTAAAGCGATACGTATCTGTACTTATAAAACACCAATCACAAAGGATCGGTATCGAACGAACAGAGGTCAATTCTAAAGGTGTTTTGTGCTGTAGGGATCGAGGGCGTCGCGCAGACCATCGCCCACAAAGTTGATTCCCAGGACCGTCAACAGGATCAGGGTGCCCGGAAAGAACCAGAGCCAGGGCGCCCTTTCCAGATACTGGTAAGCGCCGTCCAGCATGTTCCCCCAGGTGGCAGTCGCTCCCTGTACGCCGAGTCCGAGAAAACTGACGTAGGCTTCCGAAAGAATGGCATTCGCCACGCCCAGGGTCGCGCTGACAATGAGAGGCGCAGTGGTATTGGGCAACAGATGTGAAAAAATGATGCGGCGGTCAGACGCACCCAGGGCGCGAGCCGCCGAGACATAGTCACGCTCGCGCAAGGAAAGCACGTTCGCGCGAACGATGCGCGCCAGATACATCCAGGATGTGGCGCCGATGATCAGGATGATCACCACCACACTGCCCGTCAGCTGGCGTCCAAAGAAGTTGAAGTCCGGCAGGCCACTGCCAAAAAAGCGCGCGCCGATGATCAACAGGAACAAGCTCGGGATATTCAACATCGCTTCCGTAAAGCGCATGAGAATGCTATCCACCCACCCCCCGTAGTAGGCTGCCAGCGCTCCGATCAGCGCGCCCAGGATGACCTCCACCAGCGCAGCAGAGACTCCGATCATCAGGGAGATCTGCCCCCCATACACCGTCCGGGCAAAGATGTCACGCCCAATTACATCGGTGCCAAAGATATGGTCAGCAGAGGGTGGCAGTAGCTTCAGACTGGTATCGTTGCAATCGGACCATGGCTCACCCCGCAATTCCTGACTGATGGGGGCGCAATACCCATGGGCAAAGAAACCGGCAAACGTTATATAGATCACCAGCAGGACCAGAAGGCCCAACCCGAACATTGCCATGCGGTGCCGGCGAAACCGCCGAACACCCAGCACAAGGGGCGATAAAGGGACAGCTGGCTTGGCAGTGGTTTCTTTTGGGAGTTTATCCTCGGTAATCGCTGTCATGGAGGTTTACTCCAAACGAATGCGCGGGTCTACAAAGGAATACACAATATCCGTGATGATCTGGAAGATCACCACAGCGACTGAGATCAGCATCAGGATTCCCATCAGAATGGGGAAATCGGAACGCTCGGTATGGTCGATGAACAGGCGCCCCATACCGGGCCAGGCAAAGATACGTTCCGTGACGACCGCTCCTGCCAGAAGGAAGGGAATATCGAGCCCGATCAGGGTAATGAAAGGCAATGCCGCGTTAGGCAGGGCATGCCGTAATACAACAGAGACAGCCCGGACGCCTTTGGCGCGCGCCGTGCGGACATAGTCCTGGCTCAGGACTTCGAGCACGCTCGATCGTACAAAGCGGCTGTAGCCGGCGGTACTGATGATCACCAGCGTGGTCACCGGCAGGATCATATGCTTGATCAACTCGCCAGGCGTCTTCCCGACCTCGGGATCGAACATGCCCACTGTAGGGAGGTACGGCAATCCCCAGCGCCGGAAGTTCACGGCAAACAGGTACATCAGCATGAGCGCCAGCCAGAAGACGGGCATGGAATATCCAACAAAGGAAAGGCCGGTCAGGACATTATCGATCAGGGAGTAAGGCCGCAGGGCTGAGTACAGGCCAATGCCCAGCGACAGCAGGATAATCACAACCTCTGCCGTGAGCATCAAGAGCAGGGTGTTTGGCAGGCGATTGCCAATCATTTCGAGTACCGGCTGGCGCGTGACGAGCGAGTTCCCCCAGTCACCGCGCAGGATACCCTGGCGTTTACCATACGTCTCGGGCACGCCATCGCCATCCATATCGATCTTTTGCCAGTCATTGCCGATCAGCCAGGTCAGGTACTGTCTGTAAACGGGCTGATCCAACCCAAGCTGACGACGCAAACGTTCCCTGTCCTCGGGACGGGGCGGAAGCCGGCCACCAAGCGTGGCAACCGGATCGCCGAATGCCTGCATCAGTGTAAACAGGATGATACTGATGATAAAGAGCTGCGGGATGGCCTGTGCCAGGCGTCGAAGGATGTAGTTTGTCATCGGGTCGGCAGTGATCTGACCTGCCAGGCCTCCCGGCCTGGCAGGTCAAGATGTTGTTCGCCTAGTCGGTCACTTCCCATTCGTATGCATTCCAGAACGGATAGACACCCGAGAATCGGACGTTTTGCAACCGGCTGCTGACGGACCACAGATCGGGATCCTTCCACATGCCGATATAGACGTAGTCATCGTAGATGATCTGCTCGATCTGGTTGTACAGGTCCCTGCGCTTTGCCGGATCGAGGGTGGTGGCTTGCTCTGCCATCAGCTCGTCGATCTTGGGATTGCAGTAACCCTGGTTGTTACCACCATCCGGGTTGTCGGCGCTCACAATCTGATCACAGGTCCAGCCTGAGGATGCGTCGGGATCAGGGTAGGAATCCTGTACGCTGGAAAACTCGGCAATCTCATACAGGCCTTGCGCCTGGGGACCGTTGTCGTTATAGCCGTTCCAGAAGACGTCGCTGGAGTAATTGACGAGCTCGGCACCAATCCCCACCAGTTTCCACTGCTGTTCCACCACAGCCTGCACGTTCTTCCGCAGTTCGCGCTGGTTAGTGATGTAGCGCAGCACCAGCTCGACACCATCCTTGTCACGGGTGCCGTCGCCATTGCTGTCCACCCAACCGGCTTCGTCCAGGAGCCGTTTGGCTTCCTCCGGGTCGTAAGGATACGGCTTAAGAGTGGACTCGTAGCCCGGGGTCATATCCCAGTAGGTGGAGTTGACCGGGTTGATCTCCGCCACCAGCAGGTCATTCACGATCGTGAAGCGATCGGTGGCAAGCGCAATTGCTTTACGGACATTCACATCCTGCATGGCAGGATGCGCGGTCTCCGGATTCACATTCAGGAACCAGGCTTCGTTGTAGCCGGAGGTTACGGCAACGACCTTAACCTTGCCGGTTGCCTCCAATTTCTCGATCTGGTCCGAGGAAAGGAAGGCACCAATATCCGTGTCACCGGCGAGGATGGCAGCTTCCTGGGCGGCATCATCCGGTACGATACGGACGAAGATCTGCTCCACTTTCGGCGGTTGGACCCAGTTGGGATTGGCTTTGAAGGCCAGGTGGCTACCGGTCTCCCATTCGCTCAGCACAAAAGGACCCACACCGACTGTCGGGTTGCGATTCCACTCGGCGTTGTCGATCGTACCATCCGCTTCGAAGACTGGCTGCAGGATATGCTTGGGCAAAACCCAGTAGAACAAGGAGGTCAGCCAGGCAGCAAACGGCTTGTTGAATTTGATCACAACTGTCGTGGGATCTGGTGCTTCCACACTGGTCACATAATCTTCATAGGGATAGCGGCTCAAGGGAACGTTCTTGTCCGACATGATCATGTCATACGTGAACACATAATCATCGGCCGTGAGCGGTTCGCCATCGCTCCAGGTGATATCATCACGCAGTTTGATGGTGACGCTCTGCCCATCTGCGCTCAACCCGCCGTTGTCGAGGGAGGGAATTTCCTTTGCGAGCACCGGGATGGGCTTTCCATTCTCATCGAAGTCCCAGGACGGCTTGAGGTAGAACGGGCGCAGATATCCCGAGAAGGACATGTCGGTGTACATCGGGTTCAGGTTATCGGGCTCCTGCACAAACGTGATGGTCACAGTCCCCTTGAACGTTGGCGCAGGCGGTTCCGTAGCGGCAGGTTCGGTTGCCACCGGCGCCTCTGTCACGGCAGGCGGCTGTTCCGTGGCGGGTGCAGCCCCGCCGCACGCCGCGAGGGTCATGCTTGCAAGTACAACAAGCGACAGCAAAAGGTACAGGTTACGTTTCACGGTTTCTCCTCCTGAGAGAAATAGTTTGGGTGTCAGTATCTGGAAATCAGAGAGTACTCTTTGTTGCGGAACCTCCTTCCTAATCGTGGAAGCTTCTTTGAATCTCTTGTCTTACACATCTGGTCTCGTGCCATAGAACCATCCTATAGAACACAGCCAGGCAGGATTGGTTTTACAGGATGATCGCTTTCCGCTTCGCCTCAGCTACTCGCCGATAAATTTTCTACCACCCCCTTTTTTTTGATTCCTAACTCACATGAGCCAGACGCGGGTCCAGTGCATCCCGCAAGCCGTCGCCCAGCAAGTTGAAAGATAACACGGTCAGTGCAATGGCGATACCCGGCAAAAAGACCAGATGCGGCGCGGTAAAGACCTGATTGCGCTCCGCGCCAAGCATCGAGCCCCACTCCGGCGTTGGAGGCTGCGCGCCCAGTCCCAGGAAGGAGAGGGCGGCCGCGTCCAGGATGGCGGTCGCAATGCCGAGCGTCCCCTGGACGATCAGCGGGGTCAGGGCGTTGGGCAGGATACGCCGAAAGAGAATCTGGATCGTATCTCCACCGAGGGCACGCGTCGCAGAGACATATTCCATTTCGCGCACCGAGAGCACACTGGCACGTACTACGCGCGCATAGGCCGGGATGGAGACAATACCGATCGCCAGCAGGGCATTGATCAGACCCGGTCCGAGCACGGTGACAATAGCAATCGCCAGAAGCAGCGACGGGAATGCCAGCAACACGTCCATGGAGCGCATGATGATGTTATCGATCCAGCCGCCAAAATACCCGCCGAGGGCGCCAAGCACCGTCCCGATCGCGATCGCGAACGTGACCGTCGCCAGACCGACGATCAAGCTGAGCCGCGCGCCGTACAGGATGCGGCTGAACTCATCGCGAATGTTGCCGTCCAGACCCATGATGTGCTGCGGCTGGTCCGCGGGACATCCCAAGGCGTGGATGCACGGTCCCTGCCTTTTTTCGGGCTTGCCGGGGTAATCCTTTACATCCAGCATGGAACGGGTGGGACTGTAGGGGGCGATCCACTGGGCCGTCAGCGCAATGACGATCAGAATGCCAAGAATCACCATACCGATAATGGCTGATTTCCGGCGGAGGAGGCGCCGCATCGTGATGTGCCACAGGCTTACCGAACGAAGCGCTAAACCTTCAGCATCGAGACTTTGAACGACCTGGACTTCCTGGCTCATGGGTTATTCCAATCGGATGCGGGGATCGAGATAGGCATAGGAGATATCTACAACAAGGTTCAAGACCACGAAGAAGATGGCAATGACCACAGTGAATGCCTGTACGATCCCGTAGTCGCGGGCAGTAATGGCGTCATACAAAATGCGACCCACACCCGAGAGGTTGAACACGGTCTCGGTCAGCACCGCGCCTCCAAGCAGGCTTCCCAGCGAGAGACCGATCACCGTCACCAGTGGAAGCAGTGCATTGCGGAAGGCATGCTTCATCACCACCACCCTTTGCGTCAACCCCTTTGCGCGGGCGGTACGGATGTAATCCTGGCCGAGGACCTCCAGCATGGAGGAGCGCGTCATGCGGGCGATCAACGCCATGGGGATGGTGCCCAGCGCCAGGGCCGGCAGGATCAAATGGATCAGGGCATCTTTCACAAGCTTGAAATTGCTCGTCAGCAACCCGTTCAAGATATTCATACGGCTGAGGAAATCCACGATTGTGAACATCGTGGTGCCCTCTGTGACCTTCAGGTTCCAGGCTTCATAAAAGGGAACAGTGATCAAGCCTGGAGAAAGCCTACCCGACGGGGGAAGCTGAAACGGCGTATCTTTGAGCGCCAGCGCGAAAATATAGGCAAGCATCAAGCCCAGCCAGAACACCGGCATCGAGACGCCCGTATTCGCCCATAGCATGGTCACTACATCGATCCACGAGTTGTGGCGGACGGCGGAGATGACCCCGAGAGGCACCCCCACCACGATACTGATGAGGAGCGCCGCCAGGCTGAGCTCTACGGTGATCGGGAGACGCTCCATGAGCAAATCATCGACCGGTTTCGAGAACCGGAAGGAGCGCCCAAAATCGCCATGGGCGATTTCATTTACATAATAGCCAAACTGAACAAGGATGGGTTTATCCAACCCATGCCGGTGAATGAATTCGTTGCACACTGCATCGGTGGCTTTTTCCCCCAGGATAGCGCGACACGGATCACCGGGGATCAGCCGCCCCAGGGCAAAGGTCGCAAATAAAATTCCAAATAAAACCGGGATACTCAGCAGAACGCGGCGAAGGATATAAGTGGTCATCGGAGTTGGAGTTTCCCCCGGCGGGCAAGCCCACCGGGGGAAAGAAACCTAAAGTCTGGTCTTACTGAGGCGGAGCGTTCAGTAACCCACCAAATAGAGAGCTAAAGTACGTAAACGCGCCCGTGTTGCCCGTGTGGAGAGGATCAGCGGCATCCCACTGGATGGACAGCGATTTGACCACATCGTTCGCATCCAGCGTGGAGCCATCGTGGAACTTGACGCCCTGACGCAGTTTGAAGGTCCACTCGGTGAGGTCGTCATTGGGTTCATAAGATTCAGCCAGGACCGGCTCGACCGCCGTGCCAGCCACTTCGTAGCCAAGCAGGGACTGGGTCACCTGCTCGCAGGCACGCAGCGACTCGCCGTCGGTCTCATCCGCGCAGTAGAGCGAGATGGGTTCGGCGTTCTGCATCCAGACGAACGTATCCTGGTCCGGGATGCCCATCACGGCAAAATTCTCATTGCCGAGCGGGCTGACATGCGCACCTTCCACAGTCGCCTTGTAAGCCACCGCAGAGCCACCGTGCGCGACAGGGATCATCGGGACGTGCTGCTTGATCGCATTGTTGGCGGCCGTGTAGAACGGCTCACGATCTGCATCGGAAGCCAGTTGAGCTCCCTTATCCAATGCCTCGACAATATCGTCAAACTTGTCACCGAACTGCTTGGAAGAGCCGGCGCCAAAGTGGTAGCCCAGGAAGTTGGTCTGATCAGGAAAGTCAGCGCCCCAGCCCAGGAGGTACAGGCCGGTCAGCTGGCCCGAGTCAGCCGCATCGAGGAAGGCACCCGATTCCATCACCTCAATCTTGACGGTGATGTTCAGGTTTTCCTTGAGCTGCGCCTGGATATCCTGCGCCACAACGTTCGGGTCGGGCAGGTAACCGCGCACGACATCACGGTAGTTCAGGACGGTCTCGAATCCATCCGGGTAGCCAGCTTCAGCCAGCTTCGCCTTGGCGGCCGCTGCATCGAACTCATACCACTTGTCGCCTACACAGCCGTTGGGGATGGCGCACGGGGTGAAGTAATCGGCCACTTCCGATCCGGGCGGATAGAATTGATCCACAATCCGGTTGCGATCAATGCCCATGGCGATCGCCTGACGAACTTCTTCTTTGGCGAACGGATTGGTGCTGTTGTCGAAGCCGTCCACCTGCGGGTTATTGTTCATACCGATGTACATGATGTTCAGCGCCGGGCGGGTCATGAGCTGAAGATTGGAGTCGCCCTCTACGGTCTCGAAATCATCCGGACCGACATTGTCAATGCCATCCACGGTGCCGGACTGCAGCTCGAGCAAGCGCTGCGCGGACTCGGTGCCCCAGCGGAAGACCAGGGTCTGGTTCTTGGCGGGGTCGCCCCAGTAGTCATCGAAGCGGGTGAAGACCAACTGGTTACCGCGTTCCCACGATTCGATCTTGTAGGGACCGGTGCCGATGGGGTTCTCGAGCGGTTTGCCCTCGGTAGACTCAAGGTGCTCCTGAGGCTGAATGGCAAAGGATGTAAATGCGATCTTTGAGGGGAAGGCAGGATCAGGTACGCAGAGGCTGATCTTGACGGTGAATTCATCCACTGCCTGGATCGATTTGAACTCACCGCCGTAGTCACAATTCGGAGCCTCGACCATCAGACCATCGTAGGCAGGCGCTTCGGTGGCAGGCGCTTCGGTTGGCGCTTCGGTCGCAGGGGCTTCCGTCGCCGGTGGTTCTGTGGCGACGGGTGCTTCGGTAGCCGGGGCGCCGCCGCAGGCTGTCAGAACGCTGGCGATGACCAGAAGCGACAACAAAACAAATAGGTTGCGTTTCACGTTTCTCCTCCTGAGAGAAATTTTGATTTTGGATTCGGTTACGTACAGAGAGGGAACTCGGAATGTATCTGTGACGAGGCACCTCCTTCCGAAGTAGGTGCATAGATTATACAGCAAAAAGAAAGTTAGTGAACGGGCAGTGGCATGCCCAGGCCATTTAACACTACTCGGGAGGGGTCTTTCGGCCACAGACCTGGAATCTTTGTGCTGCATTTCGGGCAGGTGCCTTCGCCCGTAATGTGATACTCGTGGATAATGTACCCACTTCTGCGGATCAGGCGGTGGTTGCAGTGCGGGCAAAATGTGTCCTCGTAGTCGCCAACCTGGCCCGGCAGGTTCCCCGCGTACACGAATTTCAGGCCAGCTTCGTGGCCGATCTCCGCGGCCCGCAGGAGCGTCCGGGCATCCGTGTTGTCGGGGTCGGTCATCTTGTAATCTTTGTGGAACGCCGTCACATGC
>DAITPI010000030.1:0-18807 GCA_036833655.1 Anaerolineales bacterium
GCCAGCCTCATGAGAAGCATCGACTACCTGACCGATGAGTTTTAGCACCGCGGGATGCAAGCCATCTGCCAGGTGATAGAGAGCCGGGTTGCCGCGTTCTGCCGCCAGGGTGTACTGCGTCAGATCGTTGGTGCCAATGCTGAAGAAATCCACTTCCTTTGCCAGCACCGGCGCAAGCAGAGCTGCAGAGGGGATCTCGACCATGATGCCAAGCTCCACGGGCCAGGCGTGGGACTTATTCTCCCCTGTGAGATCCGTGTGGGCTCGCTCCACCCACTCCCGCGCCTTACGGACCTCCTCGACATCCGCGACCATCGGGAACATGATCCGGCAGGGATAGCCCTCCGCCGCGCGCAGGATGGCGCGGATCTGCGTCAGGAACAGGTCGGGGCGCGCCAGCGATAGGCGCAGGGCGCGCACTCCCAGGAACGGATTGGGCTCTTCAGGCAACTGAATATACGGCAGTTCCTTGTCGCCGCCCACGTCGAGAGTCCGCGTGGTGACCGGGCGCTGCTGGCCCAGGGTCTCGAAGACCTCGCGCAGGAGCAGGATCTGTTCTTCCTCGGTGGGCGCGGTCTCGCGGGTCAGGAACAAAAACTCGGTCCGTAGCAAGCCGACTCCCTCCGCGCCGTTCTGCACCGCGGCGCGGGCATCGTTGGCGCCGCCAATGTTGGCAAAGACCTCCACCCGCCGCCCATCCCGGGTCATCCCCAGCTGCTGGCTGCCCTGGAGTAATTTCTCACGACCGGCAAGCCACTCCGCGCGGCGCGCCTGGAGCTCCGCCTGAATATCCTCGGAAGGCTCCAGCCATAGCTCGCCGGTAAAGCCGTCAATGCCTGTTAGCGCTCCCACGGGCTGGCGGTCGAGCATCGTCCCTACGCCCGCGACCGCCGGGATACCCAGCGCACGCGAGAGGATGGCGCTGTGCGATGTCGGTCCACCGCCGCCAGTGATGATGCCCAGCACCATCTTCATATCCAGCTGCGATGTTTCTGTGGGAGTGAGGTCCGCCGCGTACAGGATCACTGGCTGATCGAGCGTGATGGCGGCGCGGGCTTTGTTGTTCATCATGGCATACAGCACCTGAGCGCCCACATCCTCCACGTCGGCGGCGCGCTGCTGCAGGTACGGGTCATCGAGCGCGCGGTAGCTCTCTGCCGCCGCAGCGATCGCCGTGTTCCAGGCAAAGGCGGCATTCTCATGACGCTCGTCGATGCCGAGACGCGCCTGCTGGATCAGATCGGGGTCCTGCAGGATGAGCAGATGCGCGTCGAAGATGGCGCCCTCGCTGGAGCCGATGGACTGTTTCATGCGCCGCGCCAGCATGGTGATCTCTCGGCTGGTATTCTCCAGAGCCGCTTGCAGGCGCGTCCATTCTGCCTCGGGATTCTCGGCGGGGTACGTGGGAATGGGCGGGCGCTGCGCCTGGTATTTGAACAGCGGCGCGACGGCGTAACCATCGGAGATGGGGACGGCTCGCAAAGCGCCGCTCTCCGGCATCGCCTCGTGTGCTTCCGCGGGCGGTTCCCTTACCAGGGCGGCAGAGGGCGCAGCAGGCGCTTCGCCAAAATTGTCTTCGATCAATGTCTTCAGCGCAGAGAGCACCAGCCTGGCTTCCTCGCCGGAAGCGCTGATGCGAATCTGGTGGTCTTCGATCGCGCCCAGCGTGGCGATCGCGTTCAGGCTGCGCGCCGAGACGGGTCCCTTGCCGTTCGTCAGGTCGGTGACGGTCACATTCGCCATGAAGCGCGCGGCAGTCTGAACGAACTTGGCAGCCGGGCGAGCATGCAGCCCGTGCAGGTTAGTAAGCTTCAGGGTGATAGACTCGGTAGCTTCCTCGGAGGCAATAGCCGGGGCGCTAGATTCCCCCATCGCTTCGCCGAGTTGCTCACGTTTGGGCGCCAGGGCTGCGCTTGCCTCGCGGCAGATCGCATCCAGATCATCGGTCAAGCCGATCTGGACCGCGGCGGCGATCGCTCCCTCCACCACCGGAGCGCCGCAAAAGCGGATCTTCTCCGCCATCTCGGGCGGCAGGAGCTCGAGCGCCAGCTTGGCGCTCAGGACGGCGCTTCCCAGATCCATCAGGACCAGCACACCCGAGTCCGAGTAGACAGACTGGATGGCTTCCATGATCTCCACGGCATCGGTGCCAAACTCGCCGCGGTCCTCGCCGATTCCCGCTGCCACAGCAATGGACAGATCCGCCGAGGCGACCTGACGCAACAACCCTACCAATGCATCAGCCAGGGGACGGCTGTGCGAGACAATGACCAGACCGACCATGATGCCCCCAATTTAGGTTCCGAGCGATGCAATCGTCAACGCCAGCCAGATTCCGTAGGCAACCGCTGAAACACCAATGATCACGTGAAGCCAGGTGCTGAGCACGAGCAGGCTTCGAGGGGGATGCATATCCAGAAGGATACCGTGGAAACCGAGCAGGCTGTGGGTAACCACCGTGACCAAAAAGAGGATTTCGATGGCTACGATGAGCGGATTTTGAAAGTACCGGATGACATCCTCATAAGTCATCAACCCGGAGGACGTGCTACCCAGGTAGTGATTGACTGTAAAATGGAGAGCCAGCACAAGGAGCAGCAACGGGCCCGTGGCGACCTTGAGCAGCCAGGTCCACGTATTTTCTCCCGGACGTGGCCTTGAGACAGAGGAAGAAAGAGTTGACTGTGTCATATGCGATCCTAATACATGCGCGCAGTAAAAATGAGGATCACGACAAGAGCAATTGCCATGAGCCCGAAGAAGAGCTGCTTCTGCCGTGTGATACCAACGCCCAACGTGGTAAGAATGATGCGAATGCCATTCAGCCCGTGCAAGATGGCAGCGGCGACGACCAGCCATTCACCGAACTTGATGAAGGGGTTTTCTGTCAGCTCGAGGAACTGATCGTACGCGCCCGGTCCCTGCGCCAGCTTGCCCAGGATGATCAGGTGCAGGAACAAATAGATTGTGAGACCGATCGCCGTGGCACGATTGAGAGCAAACGCCCAGCTGCCAATGTCCCGGCGGAAGGGGATGAACCAGGACCAGAATCTCCGAGCCGAGGGCTGATTGCGGGTGATATCCATAGGGAACCGCCTCTCCTTAAGCCTTGCCAAACAGGTTTCGGAGCCGTGCGCCCACCACCTGCCTGCGCAAATCCATGATGCGGCGAGCGGGGTCCACAAATGATGGACAGACCGCCGTGCATTCGAACACGCTGTGACAGCGCCAGACACCATCCTCGCAATCGACCACCGAGAGCAATTCCGGTTTGCGGCGGATGCCATTATCCTGGGCGGCGGCGAGCGGTGCCGGACCCAGATATTCGGGCGTAGTCGCCATCACCGGGCAGGCGCTGATACACAGGCCACACTCGATGCAATCGCTGAGACGGATGTACTGGGCATCCTGGGGGGGCCACTCGCCTGGCGGGTTTTCGATCTCGGCCTCGCTGACTGGCAGGACAGCCCGCGCCCCCACCCGCTCCATCTTGCGATAGAAGTGCCCCATATCCACAGCCAGGTCGCTCACGACGGGGAAGTTGCGCAGCGGCTCTACCCTGAGGGTCGCCCCATTGCTGGTGACATCCCGCATCAGCGTGATGCAGGTCAGCTTCTCCACGCCGTTGACGCGCATCCCACAGGCCCCACAGGTGGAGTGGTGGCAGGCGTGACGGAAACAAACGGTGCGGTCATGGAACGCCCAGGCGCGCTCGACAGCGTCGATCACATACTCGTCCGGGTTCACTTCCATTGTGAAGTTATCGAAGTGGGGCGCCTCCCCCTCTTTCTGGCGATGGACACGTAAGGTAATTTTCCACATTTCAGACATGGCGCTTCTCCTAGTTGGGACTGGTGTAATACTGACGGTAAGAGAGAAGCGGGGTCTCTTTGGTAACACAGGGCACGGTGATGCTCAGCTTGGCGCAGACCACGTCGGCAGTCTTCTCCGCCATGGCACGTAGCGTAGTTGCTTTGCCACCCGTGATGGTTACCAGTCCGTCGATGTTGTGAGTTTCTTTGTGGTCGTAGCACTTGAACGTGCGGGCGATGCTGCGACCGGAACCGCCGCCGACCAGTGGACGCGTCGCCATGTAGATGCCGCGCGGTTTTGCATTTCGAATGCCAGGGATGAGCTCGCTGCCGCGCTCGAGCATGAGCCGGACCTGATCTTCCGTGACCGGGACATAGTCCACGTTCTCGGCATCGAAGGAGGTCGTTCCGACGACCACCATGCGTCGCTGTGGGAGCACGATATCGCCATCGCCTGGCACGTTGAGGCGGTTGATCGCCCGCTGGACGAAGCGCTGGTCGTACGCGACCATGATGCCTGGCGTGGGCTTGACGGGCGCATCCAGGCCTGCCATGTTGGTGATCTCACCTGCCCAGGCGCCGGTGGCGTTGACCACGACGTCGGCGCGCAGCTCGTCCAATCGGTTGGCAGCCCGGTTGAGCGCTTTCACGCCACAGACGTTCCCCTGACCGTCGAGCATGAAACCCTGCACTTCATGATAGGTCCGGAACTTGGCGCCGTTATGTTTGGCTGTCCCGGCAAACGCCAGCGCCAGACGCAACGGATCGAACGTCCCATCGGGGATGAGGAAGGCTGCCAGCACATGGGGATTGATGTTTGGCTCCAGCTTGAGCGCCTCCGATGGCTTCAATTCTTCCAGCGGGATGTGACATTCCTGGCAGCTCTCGATGAACTGCTCCGCATACTCCAGGTCGCCCTCCTCGATCGCAATGAACAGCCCGCCGTTCGGCTCGATGACCTGCGGCACGATCTTGCGCAGGATCATATTTTCATCGATGCACTCCACCGCCGATTCCTTGTCCTTTACGGCATACCGCCCGCCGCTGTGCAGCAGTCCATGAGTGCGTCCCGAGGTGCCGTGACACAGGTCGCCCCGCTCGAGAACGGTCACATCGCAGCCACGCAACGCCAGGTCATGGGCGGTGGCAACGCCGGTGAACCCGGCCCCGATGACGATTACATGCGGTTTACTCATAGCATCTCCAGATTGTCACCCTGAGCCGGTTTGCGGCGAAGGGTCTCCCATGAGGTTGAGCCAGGAGGCTCAGCCCCATGGGGATTCTTCGCCTCACCTCGATTTGCTAGGCAAATCGTGCGCGCAGGCGCAAGTGTTGGCTCAGAATGACATGGCATTTATCGCGCACTTACACATCGCGGGCAGCTGGAAACTTCCGTCGTGATCCCGTCCATCTCCACTGACCAGTCTTGCGCCGGTCCTTCCTTGAAGCCGGTCCCGCCGCACAGACACGCATACCATCCCATGGGCGCCTCAACAAACGATGGGCGCTGTATCTTTAAGTCGACGACTTCCACTGCCATGTGCCAGCGGGCATTGGTGATCAACCGGGCAGCGCTGGCAAGTTGCAGCTTCTCCAGATACAGGCGGAAACACGTGCAGTGCCGCATTAACAGCACCCCGGCGGTGAGGTCTGAGGGGAATTCCCAGCTCCGGGCATCCGCATGGATAGGGATCAGGTTGGCAGGCAATGGATCAGGCGATCTATAGGCCCGGTCCAACACGTGCGCGTTGATCTCTACGGCGTACACCTTCCGGGCAATCTGTGCCATCTGGCGTGCCAGTCGCAGATCACCGGCGCCGATCTCCAGGAGGACATCATTGCTGCGCACCTGATCGAGTACCGCTTGATAGGTGGGCTGATCGTACGTGGCATGCATCGCTTCCCAGGCGGAATCCGACAGGGTTGCTTCGATTTTCAAGGTCCGATACCTTGCAAGCTATCTACGTAAAAACCTGTTGATCAGGATGTTGCCAAAGAAAATGCCCCAAATCAACGCGCCGAACAGCAGGCCCCAGAGAATTCCTTCCACCCAGCCTCTGGAGGGGATCACCTGCCAGGCTGTCAACACGGCCATGACGACGCTTGTGATGGCGATGACGATCAAGCCCCTGCGCATTGAGATCCAGGGTTGACTCAGACTCTTCTCGATATCTTGATCTTGCTCTTTTCGCTTTGCCTTGTTTTTCTTCTTTTTCGCCACGATTTGCTCCCGGAGAAAAATCACAACATTAAAAACGAGGGGGCAGGCACTTTGCCATGCCCACCCCCTCAACAGGGTCAATTATGCTTCTACCCAGTCAAAGGTCTTGGTGACAGCTTTCTTCCAGCCTTTGTACTGCTTGTCACGATGCTCGGCATCCATCTTGGGATCCCATTCCTTGTCCTTGGCCCAGTTCTCGCGCAGATCTTCCACGTTGGTCCAGAAGCCAACCGCCAGGCCGGCGGCATAGGCTGCACCCAGCGCCGTGGTCTCTGCGACCTGCGGCCGGATGACGGGCACGCCCAGGATATCCGCCTGGAACTGCATGAGCAGCTCATTGTAAACCATGCCGCCATCCACCTTGAGGGCGGTCAGCGGCACGCCGGAATCGGCGTTCATCGCGTCGAGCACCTCGCGGGTCTGGAAGGCAGTCGCCTCCAGCGCCGCGCGGGCGAAGTGACCGCGATTGACATAGCGGGTCATGCCCACGATGGCGCCGCGGGCGTCGCTCTTCCAATACGGAGCGAACAGGCCAGAGAAGGCTGGCACGAAGTAGATGCCGCCGTTGTCTTCCACGGTGCGGGCAAGCGCTTCCACGTCCGGTGACTTATCGATCATCTTCAGATTGTCGCGCAGCCACTGGATGAGGGCGCCGGTAATGGCGATGGAGCCTTCCAGGCAGTACACGGCATCCTGATCGCCGATCTTGTAGCCCAGGGTCGTCAGCAAGCCATTCTTGGACTGGACGGGCTTGGTGCCGGTGTTGAGCAGCATGAAGCAGCCGGTGCCATAGGTATTCTTGGCTTCGCCGGCGCTGAAACAGGTCTGCCCGAAGAGGGCTGCCTGCTGGTCGCCCAGGTCACCCGCCACGGGGATACCTTCCAGAGCACCCTTCGCGTAACCGTAGACTTCCGACGACGCTTTGACGGCGGGGAGCATGGCACGCGGAATGCCCATCACTTTGAGCATGTCCGGGTCCCAGTCCAGGGTCTCGAGGTTCATCAGCATCGTGCGGGAGGCGTTGGAGACGTCGGTGACGTGCTTGCCGCCCTTGGGTCCACCGGTCAGGTTCCAGATGACCCAGGTATCGATGTTGCCGAAGAGCACCTCGCCCTTCTCAGCCTTGGCGCGGACGCCTTCCACATTGTCCAGGATCCACTTGATCTTGGGTCCGGAGAAGTAGGTTGCCAGCGGCAGACCTACCTTCGCGCGGAAGCGGTCCTGCCCGCCGTCCTTTGCGAGCTCATTGCAAATGGTATCGGTGCGGGTATCCTGCCAGACGATGGCATTGTAGACCGGCTTGCCGGTCGCCTTGTCCCAGACGACGGTGGTCTCGCGCTGGTTGGTCACGCCGACAGCCGCAATATCCTTCGGGGAAACATCGCTCTTCTTGAGCGCACCCTCGATCACTTCCTCCGTGCGCTTCCAGATTTCCATAGGGTCGTGCTCGACCCAGCCGGGCTTCGGGTAGATCTGCTCGTGTTCCTTCTGATCGACACCCACTACCTTGCCGTGATGATCGAAGATCATGAAGCGGGTGCTGGTAGTGCCCTGATCAACTGCTGCTGAATATTTAGCCATTTTTGTATCTCCTGTTGAAATTTGAGGAGCAAGTCATTGTGTCAAAGCCGGGAACGCCCAACGAGGCGGGGAGCTGGCTTACGCGGCGATGTCCTTCCAGGTGTCGGCAGCTGCCTTAAGGATCAGGAACGAGGATGTCGCCCCCGGATCCTGATGGCCTGCGCTGCGTTCACCCAGGTAACTGGCGCGACCTTTGCGCGCCACCAGAGGGATTGTGCCTTCCATGCCCTGCCGGGCTGCTTCCGCTGAGAGTTCGAGAGCTTTGTTGATCGGTTGATTTTCCGGGATGGACTGTTTGAGATTGGCAACCGCCGGCGTGAGGGCATCGACCATGGTCTTATCGCCTAGCTCGGCCTTGCCGCGCATAACCACGCCGTTGAGGGCGGCTTCCAGCGCCTCGGTCCAGTCCACCAGACTGAGTTCCATTTTGCCGGCGGTTTTCATGCCTACCTGCAGGAAGAAGGTTCCATACAGGGGCCCGCCAGCCCCGCCAACGGTGGATATCAGGGTCATGCCAACCGTCTTGAAGATCGTGCCAATGTCCTTATCGCTGATCTCAGGCAGCTTGTTCATCACCGCCTTGAACCCGCGTTCCATATTGGCGCCATGATCGGCATCGCCAATCGCAGCATCGAGCTGCGTCAGATAGGTGCTGTTTTCCCCAATAACACTGGCAATGGCTTTGACCCAGTTCAAAGTATCATCGCGTGTGATGGACATATCCTGGCTCCGTTGACAAGATTCGGGGCGGGCGTTGCCAAGCATCCCGCCCCGGCAGTTTCGATTGAATCTATACGCCCCAGCGCAGACCGGGGGTCTTGACGGGCGCGTCCCACAGCTTGATCATATCATCGTCCATCTTGAGCATGGTGATGGACGTGCCAGCCATCTCGAGGCTGGTGATGTAGGGACCGATCAGATTGCGGACGACCTTCAGACCGTGTTTATCGGCGATCTGATACGCCTTGCGGTAAATGATGTAGAGCTCCACCAGCGGTGTGCCGCCCATGCCGTTCACGAACAGGAGGACGTTATCACCCGTTTTGTACGGCAGGTCGCTGATGATAGGCTCCATGAGCATCTCCACGACCTCATCGGCAGGCTTGACTGGCATGCGTGTGCGCCCCGGTTCCCCGTGGATGCCGATGCCAATCTCCATCTCGTCTTCCGGCAGATCGAAGGTGGGCTTGCCAACGTGCGGCACAGTGCACGACGTGAGCGCCATTCCCATGCTGCGCCCCCACTCCTTGGCTTTGCGGCAGACGTCTGCCACTTCCTTCAGGGAGCGTCGCTCTTCCGCTGCGGCGCCGCATAACTTCTCGGCAAGCACGGTCACTCCCACGCCGCGCCGGCCGGCGGTATAGAGGCTATCCTTGACAGCCACGTCGTCGTCGGTCACCACGGCTTCCACTTCAATCCCTTCGGCGCGCCCCAACTCGGCGGCCATCTCGAAGTTCATGATATCGCCGGTGTAGTTCTTGACGATATGGAGAACGCCCGCGCCACCGTTCACAGCTTTGGTGGCTTCGAGCATCTGATCTGGCGTGGGAGAGGTGAACACCGCTCCTGGGCAGGCAGCATCGAGCATGCCCATGCCAACGAAACCGCCGTGCATCGGCTCATGGCCTGAGCCTCCACCAGAAATGACGCCTACTTTGCCCATGATGGGTGCATCTGCACGTACGATGAAATTAGGATCGTAGTGCACCTTCACCAGGTCCGGATGGGCGTAGGCAATGCCCTCCAATTCCTCCCGGACCACGTTTTCAGGGTTATTGATCAATTTTTTCATTCGACCACCTTCCGTTGCCATTCAAGGTTGGCGTCAAACCTATTTACGTGATAGATAGGTTAGTCGTCCGCTGCAGAAGTCTTGACACGTCCCACTGGTTCGGCCTTGGGCAGGTTGGCATCCACCAGCCAGTCATAGACATAGATGCCTACAATGCCGCCAATGACCGGCACAATGAGCGGGATCAGCCAGTAGCCGCCAGCCCACAGACCCTGCGTGCCGACGAGGGTGCCAAACAAGCGCGGCCCAAAGTCACGGGCAGGATTGATGGCATAGCCACTGGGTCCGCCGAGGCTCAGACCGACTGCCAACACCGTGCCGCCAACCAGGAAGGGTCCCATGTTGTGCATCAGGCCGGTGTTCTTGGAATCGCCGCTCGCCAGAATGCCCCACAGCAGGACCGCCGTGCCGATCAACTCGGTGAAGATCGCTGTCATGGCGCTATAGCTACCAGTAGCTGATCCAGCCGCGCCGCCCCAGAACGCGCTCCCAAAGATCGAGCCCGGTCCGGTGCTCCACACATTCGGCACACCCGCGCTGACAAGACCATCGCGGTAGGTCAGGTAGACGCCGAGGGCGCCGAGGAACGCGCCAACCATCTGGGCGACGATGTATGGGCCAACCTTGCTCCACGGGAAGCCGCGTTTCATTGCCAGTGCCATAGTCACCGCAGGATTGAGGTGAGCGCCTGAGACGCCGGCGGAAACGTATACAGCTACAATCACCGCGAAAGCCCATCCGATGGTGATCGTGTTCCAGTTGTATGCGGGAGCAGCAAGGCGGGGTGCCAGACCCACGTTTGCAACCACACCATCACCCAAAAGGATGAGGATGAAGGTCCCGAATACTTCGCCAATCAATTGTCCTAGCATGGTCATCTCCTTTATGTTTTTGTTATTTGGATCGTATTGAAGCGGCGGAAACATACAGGTGTTTTCTTAAACGCTGGGTTCCTCCTTTCCATCTACTGATTCATACACACCCATGGACTTGTCAACGAAAAACCGCCAAGAGATATGAATCTCTTAGCGGCTGTAAAAACAAGCGATTCGCGTGCTCAACCAGGATGCTTGGATGTCATCGATGAAAATCATATTTTCCTTTGCAGGTTTGATCAAACACCTGGCAGGGTGACGTATGTACTCCTATTATTGTAGGGAGATGGAGGAGAACAGTCAAACTATTGCACTCGTTATGTTCTTAAATGCAACGTTTTAAGAGCCGGTGCTGTTTCATTTTGAAACAGTATAACGATCCTGCAATTTTTCTTCCCTAGCGATATTCTTGAGGATCGATTCCAAATGCTTTGAGCTTTCTCCAGAGCGTCGTGCGACTGATGTCCAGCACCTGCGCCATGCGTGAGACATTGCCGCTATACATGTGCATCATCAACAGAATTGTCTCCCGCTCCATTTCGCGCAGCGAGCCGATGCGCACCTGCAAAGAAGACTTGACGGCCTGCGGATTGGTCTCCATGAGACGGACGCTCGCAGGAATATGCTCCAGGCTGATCCAGCCTGCGCCACCTGCCAGAGTCACCGCCCGGCCCAGAACGGCCTCCATCTCGCGGATGTTGCCAGGCCAGGCATATTTCCGGAAGACATCCATGGCTTCGGGCGCCAGGGAGACCCGGTAGCCAAGTTGCCGGGTAAAGCGCGTCAGGATGCGCTCGGCAACCAGCGGGATATCGCGCGACCGCTCCCGAAGGGGTGGAAGGGTCACGGTGAACGTACTCAGCCGGTAATACAGGTCCGGGCGGAAGGCACCCTGCGAGATCTGCTTTTCCATATCGGCAGACGTCGAAGCGATGACGCGTGCGTCGAGCTCCACCGGGCGCTGGCTGCCCAGGCGCTGGACCACCCCGATCTCGAGCGCATTGATCAGGATCGCCTGTGCCTCGAGTGGCAGGGCGTCCACATCCTGAAAGAACAGCGTGCCTCCCTGTGCCAGCTCGAACTTGCTGGGGCGGCCGCTGAGCCGCTTGTTTTCGATCGACTCATCGTAGCCCAGCAGGTCGCTCAGCACCAGCTCGGTGGGTACGGAAGCGCAGGCGAAGATGACAAAGGGACCCTCGCGGCGGGGACTGGCATTGTGGATGGCGCTCGCCAGGGCATTTTTGCCGGTGCCCACCTCCCCGCGGATCAGGATGCTGGCTTCTGCTCCGGCTGCGGACCGTACAAAGCTCCGGACGCGCTGCATCTGCGGCGCATCGCCGGGTATATCATCCAGCGTAAGGGAGGCGGTCGCACCCACCTGCTGCTGGATCAGCTTCCGCACTTTCTTTTGCGAGCGCAGGGTCACAATGATCCATCGCAGCTTGTCCGGGCTCTGGAACACAAAATCGAGGCTGATCAAACAACTGACTTTGCGTTCGCGAATCTGTATCACCCCTTCGACGTCGGTGAGCGGCTTTCTGCGCTCGATGGCATCTTCAACGAAAGGCGGTACGGTGAACAGTGCGCCGGCAGGCTTTCCAAGCATGGATTGCGCAGGCATACCGAGCGTTTGGCTGGCGGCATGATTTGCATGGACCAGCATTTGGCCAGCATTCAGAACCAGGATCCCGTCCGAAATGGCGGAGAGGATGGTATTCAGCTGCGACAGCTGGCTGTTCTGCTCTGCCATCAACAGGTCAGATTGGTGCTGGTTTTCGACAGCGCGAGCAGCAGCGGTGACCATGCCCAGGGAATGGATGTGGTAACGCTCGATGGGCATTACCAGTCCCAACACCCCGAGCAGCCGCCCACTGATATCGAAGATCGGCGCGGCAGCTCCGGTCGCCACATGAAACTGCCGGATGAAGTGCTCGTGCCCCGCCACCTGGACCGGCATGCGCTCCGCCAGGGCCAGTCCAATGGAACTGGTGCCAACCATCTCCTCGGAAAGGATCGCGCCGAGGCCGGCACCCCAGCTATACATGGTCTCGAGAATATCGTCATCACCGAGCACATCGAGGATGCAGCCTACGCTATTGGTCAGCAGGATGGCGGTCCCGGATTTCTGCACGCATTGATACGCATCTTCCATGACCGGGCGGGCAATTGCCATCAGGTCGAAGCTGGCGGTTTGCGATACCAGGAGATGGTCCCTGCTCATGCGCGTGAAGTCCACCGGCCGGTTGGGGTTGACGCGACCCCAGGACCGTCGCCAGGAAGCTGCGATCAAGGGTGGCACGATCGGATCGAGCTGCTGGTTGGTCGTGAATCGCTTCCACGCCTCCAGCATGGATTGCTGATAATCCCGGGGCGTATCAAAAACGTTCGATTGAAGGGTTACGGAAGGCTCCAAGAGGAACACCTCATGCGGCTCCATCTATTGTACTTCTTTCTCCACATCTTTTGTCAGCCAGGTTCCTGCGCAGGCCCCGGCGGATGGCTTGCAGCTCATCCTATCCGTTCGGACAGTGAAAACTCCCCCAGGGACGGGGGATTCTTCGAGCGCCTGTGTTTAAGATAGAAGCGACGCTATTCTAAGCGCGAAAGGAAGATATGCCATGACTGAACAAACCCCAGAGCCGGTACCCGAGCCGCTCGACCGCCGTGAAGCCAGAAGGCAGCGCCGCGCGGAGCGCCTCGCCGACCCATCACGGGGAAGCGCGTGGATCGTGGGACTGATCCTGATCGTGCTGGGAACGATGTTCCTGATGAACAATACAGGAACATTCAACATCCCCATTAAGAACTGGTGGGCTCTCTTTATTCTCATCCCCGCTGTTGGCTCCTTCGATACTGCCCTGCGTGCCTATCGCCGTGCCGGCGACCGGCTCGATCGCGTCGCGCGTAGCTCCCTGCTGGTGGGGCTGGTCCTGACCTTCGTCACGGCCATGTTCCTGTTCGATCTCAGCTGGAGTTTCTTCGGTCCGGTCTTGCTCATCCTGGCGGGAATCGGGCTGGTTCTTACCTACCTGATCGAGTAAGTGAAACGGAAACAGCCTCGGTGTTTTCCATGTGATTTTCGCCTGTTCAACTGGATCGCCTGGCCTAACCGGGTTGCCCTCTGGGGCAATCGCCGGCGACGCACCCTACCCAGGCGTAAGAGTCTACGAGATAGAATCTAGGCCGGCATGGAATTTGTAGGCTATTCGCTTTTCGCCATTGCCCTGTTCAAGCAGGCAGGAACTTGGGACTCAGTAGTTCTCGGGCAGGCTGAGTCCGCGCGGATCGATCAATTGGAGCAAGACAATGGAAACCAATACCTTTACACTGGAGACAATTGTCCAAAAGACCCGCACCTTCGGGGAAGAGTGGGCCGTCTCCCATGCCCGGCGTCTGCTTGAGCTTATCAAGGAGATCAGCGAAGATGTGCCTTACGATCGCCTGGTCCTGGAGCTCGCCGTATACCTGCATGACTGGGGCGCCTTCCCGGCCTTTATGCAGAAGGATGTGGAGCATGCCATCCGCTCGCGCCAGGTCGTGGAGGCCGAGATCCTGCCTCATGTGGACCTGAGCTCGGCACAGGGCTGCAATTTGCTTGAAGCGATTGAGCTGCACGATTACAGGGATACACGACCCACGAGTTCGAATGAGGCGCTACTGCTGCGCGAGGCAGATATGCTGGAATTTCTGGGGATGATCGGAATGGCGCGCGAGTTCGCACGCGGCCCAAAAAATATAGCGACCTGCTACAAACGAATCCTGTCCCGTCGCTACGGCATCCAGGGGCGCTTTCTCCTGCCGCGTGCCCGGGAGATCGCCCGCACTCGCCTGGAGCGGATGGAAACCAGCTTACAATGGCTCAATGAAGAGAGCTTTGAGATCCTGTGAGCTCCATCTGGTAATCGGCCGCGCAGAGAGCGTAAGACCATGAACCAATTACCTTCCACTCCTTTCGCCGAAGGCCGAACGGCGGAAGTCTATCGCTGGGACCAAGGTCATATCCTGAAACTCTACCGCGATTGGTGCCCACCCGACTGGGTGGAATATGAGGCTCGGGTGGCGCGTGCCATCTATGCAGCCGGCGTTGCATCTCCCGAAGCAGGCGACATCGTCGAGGTGAATGGACGGCGCGGGTTGATCTACAAGCGTCTCGAGGGTCCCTCGATGCTCCAGGATATGAACGCGCGTCCATGGACGCTGTGGAAACATGCCCGCTCGCTGGCGGAGCTACACGTGCAAATCAACCGGCAATCCATCCCGGGACTGCCGTCGTATCACCAGCGCCTGGACTATGAGATCCGCAACTGCATCCATCTGGACGAAGCGATCAGGGGCAAGCTCCTGGAGTACCTCGCTCGGCTTCCCGAGGGAGCGAGTCTTTGCCACGGGGACTACCATCCCGGCAATGTCCTCCTGGCAAAGAGCGGACCGGTCGTCATCGACTGGGTGACTGCCAGCTCGGGCAGCTCCTGGGTCGACGTGGCGCGCACGAGCCTGCTTCTGACCATCGGACCGAAAGGCGCCGGGAAGCAGGTCCACCCGATCCTGCGGATGGTCATCCGCCTCTACCACCGCGCATACCTGCTGCGCTATCATAGCCTGATACCTGATACATCCGGGGAGATGCAACGCTGGATGCCGCTCATCGCCGCAGCACGCCTGAACGAGAATATCATTCCGGAGCGTGAGGCGTTAATCAAGATGGTGAGAGAGGGTTTAGCCGTATAACCACCCGTTGAGAAATTCCGCGAGGTACAGGCTGGCAACGGATAGCGCTCTTTATCGTATTGACCATCCTGACAGCTTCTCCCCTTGCCACACAGAATTGTGAACGCGCCGATCGTTTCGACGGGCTGGAGTCGAATGGTCAGCGGGGTCAGTATCTACTTCACGTGCCTGCGACCTACCGTCCCGAGCAGCGCGGGGCTCCGGTGCTCGTCTTCCAGGGCGCCGGCATTGGAACAGCTTGTGCTCCCTCTCTGTCCCTGTGTTCGCCATCCCCGGGACGGAGGAGCCCATCGTCCCTTATGAGGGCATCCCGGACTGGGCGCTGGGCTGGGCACAGAGAAATGGCTGCAACCCGGAGCCAGTAGAGATCCCGCACAATGTTTTGATCCGCGAGCAAAAGTGGAGCGATTGCCGCGCCAGGGGCGGACGTGGTCCTCTATACGATCGAAGATATGGGCCATGACTGGCCCCATGACATTATTGACTTGGGGCAAACGATTTGGGGAATTTTCGAGGAGCATCCTCGCCGAACGAATTATGCGCCCTTGTGCAGCAAAACGGGAATAGCAACTAGATTACCAGATAGGTCAGGACAGCCGAAAGGTCGATCAGGGCATGCACGATCATGTAGTAGGGTAAGAGCGACGGCCGGAGCTTTAATACAAGTCCGATAACCAGGGCAAATGGCAGGAACATCCCCAGCCGCCAGAGCATGAAACGACCGTCGAGGATGAGTGGTAGGAACACGTGCTGTGCAGCGAGACCGAAGGAGGCAATCAACCAGGCAAGCCAGCCATTTTTCAACTGGCTGGCAAGGCGCGGCATGACATAGCCAAAGTAGGTCGGCAGTTCGGCAAACGCGATCGTCAGTGGAAAAAGAAAGCTCAGCACGAAAGCCCAGCTGGGAATCGGACGGAACAACATACGGGTAGCCGCCATCGGGTCGCCAAAGAGCAGGTTGGAAAGCGGGTTCATCGGCAGGGCGCCAATCGGCGCGGCGATCAACGTTGAGAGCAAGAACCAGAGCAGATCTGCTCTAACCGTGCCGCGTGAGAAGTGGATCACGTCGAAATAGCGTTTCCCCTCAGCGTTGAATACACGCAACAACAAATAGATCGATCCCAGGTTCGCCAGGATCGCGATGAACGTCCACCACCGGGACGACTCACCCCACGCGTCGGCGACGCCTGCCAGCGCCAACACCAGAGCGATCAGCAGCTGAACGAGGAGGAACAGCGCAGAACGTGAGATCAACATCAGCCAGGGATAAGATGGCTTGGGTGTTGTCGAATTCATACGTTTTTTCCTTTCGGAGTCTTGGGTTACTGGTCCAACCATGTCGAAGCAAGCAGGAGCAAGAATGACTGATTCTGATAGGCGAGCCCGGGAATCTTCAGAAGCGCGACAATCTCTTCTGGAAAGGAGAAGGTGGAAAATAACAGGCAGCCACCCCGGTGTCGTCGCATATAAGGCTTTCCAAATCGCCATCGATGCATCTGAGACTAGATCAAGCCCCACAACACGTGAAAGACGACGTCATTCCAAAAGTGCACCCCGGCCGCAGCCACCAGCCCGTCTTTCATGTAACGATTCCCCGCGATCAAGCCAAGGATGCCGTTGAGCAGGAAGACTTCGACCAGCAGGATGGGCGTTACGCCAGCGACACCTCTCTCGCTCGTCAGGAACAACAGGGTTCCGAGATGACCCGCGCCGAACGCCAGCGCCGCAAGCACGTTGGCGATCCGCAGGGCCGCGCGGCGACCATCCGAGCGTTTGAACAGCCAGTTGAGAAGCACGCCCCACAGGCCAAAGACAAACCCGCGAAAGGTGATTTCCTCTGCAATCCCGGCGCTGATCGAGGCAGGGATGGAGATCGGAAAGACTGGATGTACAAGGCGACCAAAGCCATTGATCGGTGCAAACAACAGGTCGCCGATTATGAATACGATCCCACAGATCAGCCCTAGCACCAGTGGGACAAAGAACCAGCGTCCCCAGTTGCCATCCTCGCTGTAAATGCCGGGGAGGCTCAGCTTGCGGGCAAACCAGTAACCCAGCAAGCCCAGGATGGCGCTCTGGACGAGGGAAATGCCTGCATTGGCAATGCCCAGCACGGAGTCCGGGACGCCCAGGTCTGGCATGGGAACGCCAACGGACGCGGCAAGTGCCTCCGTGAAGAAGTTGTAGATGACAAACGCGCTCAGCGCAGCCAGCAGGATCAGGAGGAAGAAGACGGCGAGTTGTTTGCGATGCATATCGTTTTCTATTCAAAGCTCAACACTTCAGAGAAGAATGGCAGCATGAAGTCAGAAATCCTCTGCTCCAGCTGATTGGAGTGGTTGCCATTATAGCCCTCCACGCGGACCGGAATGCCCGCGGCGGTGAGCTGTTCACCGTAGTACTCGGCACCCTTCGGAATCCAGGGATTTTCGTCACCGGTGCCATAGTCCACGACGATGCCTCTGAGCTGGAGTAGATTGTCTTTGTATTGCACGACTTCCTCGGCAATGCCGCCGAAGCCGCTCTGCCACTTTTTCCAGATCGCCTCGTCGCGGACAAGCTGCCCGTCCACCTCTGTGTAAGGATAGTCAAGGTAAGGAGGATGGCGATCCGTGTTTGGGGCAAAAGCAGAACCGTATGCCACGGCAAATTCCTGCGGAGAGGCGAGCATACTTTTCTGCGCTTGCTCGAGCGGCAGGGATGCCAGCCTCGCTTCATATTCCACAAAATTCCGGATGGTGCGCTCCTGGTCAAACATGAAGGACTCTGCCAGCCCATTCTCATCGAACAGCCCCGGGCTCATGCTGTAGACTGCCCCGAACACATCGGGCCGGTGCATGGCAATATTCAGCGCGCCGAACCCACCCATGGAGTGACCGGTGATGCCGCGCGACCCCGCCTGAGGCAGCGTGCGGAAGTGGCTGTCCACATAGCCAACGACATCGTTCACAATAAAGTTCTCCCAGTTGCCTGTGACCGGCGAATTGACGTAAAAGCTGCCGCCCGTTTTGCTGGCTCCGCTCGCGACAACAAGGATCATTTCGCTGATCTGCCCGTTTTCGATCAGCGCATCCATCGCGCCCGGCAGTTGAAATCCCAGCACACTGCGATCCCCATAGCCTGGCAGATAGTAGACCACAGGATAGTGCTTCCCCGATGTGGCGTAGGAAGGCGGGAGATACACATAGATCGTCCGCTCTGCCGGCTCGCCCACCAGATTCTCCGCAAGAGATGGCGCGGGGATCTCGATCATATTCATCGAGCGGAAAGCTTCTGTTGGCGTGGCGGCGACTGCCGTCGGCGAATCCGGAACTGGTGGCGCTGTGGGTGCAGCCGTTGGGGCAGCTGGCGCACAGGCGCTCAACAGGAACAACAATAAGGCGAGAAGCAAGCGTTTCATACTACCTCCAGACTTTGGCAACTCATATCATGGTTTCATTTTTGCTGGCAGGTGATAGAGAACTGAATCATCTGAATTGCTTGCATGGGACCATCCCAGCAGTCTGGCGATTGCTCCGGATGCTATGAGCATGAACACCGCCAGAATAGCATAGGCACGGACCGAGATGGGGACGAGAAGCGCCAGCGCGAAGTTGTAGGAGAAATGGATCAGCACCGCCGAGAGAATACTGCGCCCGGTATGGTTGTACGCCAGGGTGAGACAGGCGGTCAGAGGGAGCACGTTGAAGAGGAACAGCCAGAACATCGGCGAGAACAGACCCCACTCGTAATGGGTCGTTCCACGCAGGAAGAAGAGGGGCAGGTGAAAGATCCACCAGGTCAACGCCAGGATCAGGC
>DAITPI010000031.1:0-18628 GCA_036833655.1 Anaerolineales bacterium
AGACCATGGCATCGGCAGCGTGGTCGAGACGATGACGACGAAATTCACCCTGGATGAGCGCCTGCAGCAATATGCCCGCGCCTCCATGGAGCGCCAGCAGCCTGCGGCATACATTGGAGCTCTCAAGGCAATGGCAGAGCGGGTGGATTCCACGCCCCTGCTTGCTTCGTTCAAGTTCCCGGTGGTCCTGGTCCACGGGGTTGCCGATGCGCTCGTCCCGGTGGAGCGGGCGCGTGAAGTCAAGGCGGCGCTGCCCCAGGCGCACCTGGTGGAGATCGCTGCGGCGGGCCATATGCCGATGATGGAAGACGCAGCCGAGACCGCCGAGGCGCTCAAGCACCTGGCTTAATCAAAAATCCCATCGGGACGATGGGATTTTGCGGAATGAGTACAAACGGGTGTTCAAGAGGCTGGTAGCGGCCTGCTGTAGGGATCGCTCAGGGATGTGTTCGAGTTCAGGGAGCCCGTCCGGTTCACCAGGCGGTTGATATGCGCGATCAGCACCCGGCTGGGAGTGGGCTTGGTCAGGTAATCATCTGCGCCGGCATCCAGGACGCTGGCGATCATGGACGGATCGTTGAGAGCAGACAAGATGATGATGGGCACCTGGCTGAACTCACGCACGGCTTTGCAGATCTGCCAGCCATCCATTTCAGGCATCATCAGGTCAAGGACCACCACATCTGGGGTGTTCTCCCGGATCATGCTCAATCCCTCGGCGCTATTGATTGTCGCTGCGACGTCAAAACCCTGTGATCTTAAAAGGAGAGAAAGCAAATCCGTGACAGCACTGTCATCATCGATAACAAGTATTCGTATGGGCATAGTCAATTCCAATCTATCCCTATTATGCTATGAAAATCAGACTGTCAAGCTTGCAATAAACTAACAAAAGAACTTGCAAATGCTCGACAGTTTTGGTCTGACAAATGTAAGGAGAATATATCACATTTGTCCCAAACCGTTCGTGGTAAACTTCACACAAATTCCTAGATTCAAAGATTCTAATAACCCTGGAGGTTTCTATGAAAAAATGGGTTTATCCTTTCGGAGAGGTCGCCGAAGCCGAGAAATATGCCGGCTCGTGGGAGGGCGTACGCTCCCTGTTGGGCGGTAAAGGCGCCGGACTCTTCGATATGACGCGTGCGGGCGTGCCCGTCCCGCCTGGATTTACCGTCACGACCGAAGCCTGTAATGAGTTCCGCAAAACCGGCAAATTCCCGGCTGGACAGTGGGAACAGCAGGTCGCGGCGATGAAGAAGGTAGAAAAAGCAACCGGCAAGAAGTTCGGCGATCCCAAGAATCCGCTTCTGGTCTCGTGCCGCTCCGGTGCGAAGTTCTCCATGCCCGGCATGATGAACACCGTCTTGAATATCGGTTTGAACGACCAGGTCGTCGAGGGCCTGACCGGGCTGACCGGCAACCCCCGCTTTGCCTGGGATTCGTACCGCCGTCTCATCGAGATGTTCGGGACCACGGTCTTCAACCTGGACGATGAAGTGTTCGAGCATCCGATGGCAGAGTACAAAGCCAGCAAGGGCTACAAGCTCGATACTGAGATGACTGCGGAAGACTGGCAGGCGCTGGTCGGCACGTTCAAAAATGTATTCAAGCAGAATGTGGGTTTCGATTTCCCCCAGGATGTATATAAGCAGCTCGAGCTCGCGACTAAAGCAGTGTTCGAATCCTGGAACGGCAAGCGCGCCATCGCCTATCGCAAGAAGGAAGGAATTTCCGATGATCTCGGGACCGCCGTCAACATTGTGACCATGGTCTTCGGCAATATGGGCGATGACTCCGGCACTGGCGTGGCGTTCACCCGCAACCCCTCCACCGGCGACAAGAAGATGATGGGCGAGTATTTGCTGAACGCGCAGGGGGAAGATGTGGTGGCAGGCATTCGTAACGCGGAGCCGATCGTAAACCTTGAGAAAGAAATGCCCAGGGCTTACAAACAATTCATGCAGATCACCAACCGGCTCGAGAAGCACTATAAGGATTTGCAGGATGTCGAGTTCACGATCGAACGCGGCAAACTCTGGATGCTTCAGACCCGCAACGGCAAGCGCACGGCCAAGGCTGCGGTGAAGGTTGCAGTCGATATGGCCAACGAAGGCTTGATCACCAAGGAACAGGCTGTCCTGCGTGTCACTCCCGAGGTCGTCGATGCCCTGCTCCACCCGCAGTTCGATGAATCGGCAATGAGCGATGCAGAAAAGAATGGCACGTTCTTTGCCAAAGGCGTCAATGCCTCTCCGGGCGCAGCGGTCGGTCAGATTTATTTTGATGCCGATAAAGCCGAACACATGGCAAAGGAAGAGAAACAGGATGTGATCATGGTGCGCCCGTTCACCAAGCCGGATGATGTGCATGGCATGATCGCCTCCCAGGGTGTGCTGACCAGCGAAGGCGGCGCCACATCCCACGCGGCGGTCGTGGCACGCCAGTTCGGTATCCCGTGCGTCGTGGGCGCCTCCGCGATCAAGATCGACCTGGAAAGGCGCCAGATGGCTGTCGGCGGGACCGTGATCAAAGAAGGGGATTGGATTTCCGTGGATGGTACGACCGGGCGGGTATTCGTCGGGAAGATGCCTACCATCGCACCCTCGCTGGAAGAGCAAACCGAGTTACTGACCCTGCTTACATGGGCAGATGAAATCTGTGCCCGCAAGAATATGCGTGAAGCTCCTGCAAAGGGCTATCCGACACGCGGGCTGCAAGTCTGGGCAAACGCGGACTATCCGAAGGATGCCCGGCGCGCCCGCTCGTATGGCGCCGTGGGTATTGGTCTGTGCCGCACCGAGCACATGTTCTTCGAGCCGGAGCGCCTGCCGATCGTCCAGCGCATGATCCTGGCCGAGACGAGTGAGGGTCGCACCGAAGCCCTCAATGAGCTGCTGCCGTACCAGCGCAAGGACTTCGACGGTCTGTTCGAGGCAATGGACGGCTATCCCGTCATCATCCGCCTGATCGATCCGCCTTTGCATGAGTTTATGCCTGATGAAGAAAAGCTTCTCGAAGAAGTCATCACGATGCGCGTCAAGGGCGAAAGCAACGGCTTGAAGGAAAAGGAAGACCTGCTTGTTGCCATCAAAGGCATGCACGAATCCAACCCGATGATGGGCATGCGCGGTGTGCGTTTGAGCATTTACATGCCCGAGATCGTAGAGATGCAGGTCCGCGCCATCTTCGAAGCCGCCGCCGACTGCACGCTACGCGGCATCGTGGTGAAGCCTGAGGTCATGATCCCGCTGACCGGTACGGTGAAAGAGCTCGAATGGATCCAGCCGAGGCTGGAACGGATTGCGGCTGCTGTGATGCAGGAAAAGAAAGTCAAGTTCGAGTACAAGTTCGGCACGATGATCGAGATCCCGCGCGCGGCGGTGACTGCTGCCGAAGTGGCAGAGCGCGCTCAGTTCTTCTCCTTCGGGACGAATGACCTGACCCAGATGACCTACGGCTACTCCCGCGACGATGCGGAGCGCAACTTCCTGATCACTTATCAGGAGCAGGGCATCCTGGAGAGGAATCCGTTCCAGACCCTCGACCGGACCGGCGTGGGCAAGCTCATGGATTGGGCAATCTCGGAAGGTCGCAAGACCCGCCCGAGCCTGGAAGTCGGCATCTGCGGTGAGCATGGTGGCGACCCAAGCTCGATCGAGTGGTGCCATATCATCGGAAACAACTATGTTTCCTGCTCGCCGTTCCGTGTGCCGATCGCGCGTCTCGCTGCGGCGCACGCCGCCCTGAAGCATCGTCCGAACGGCAAGAACGGGAAAGTGGCTGTGGTCAAGAAGAAAGCCGTTGCGAAAAGGCCGGCAAAGAAGACGACCAAGGCAACGGCAGCCAGGAAGAAGTAACCAGTAAGCAGCAAATAGAAAAGGGCGCACTTTCGGGTGCGCCCTTGTTTTTTCGATCCCTGCTTTACCGGATCCGGATCACCTGTCCAACGTAGATCAGGTTGGGGTTTTTGATCCCGGGATTGAGTGCCAGCAGAGCATCCACCGTCGTTCCATACTTGTTGGCAATGATGCGCAGCGTTTCGCCTCGCTGGACAGTGTGTGTCGAGCCCTGTCCGGGGATGGTGATCGCCTGTCCGACATAGATGATGTTCGGGTTCCTGATCTGCGGGTTGGCTTTCAGGATCGCATCGACCGTGGTATTGAAGCGGGCAGCGATCTTCCGCAGGGTGTCACCGCGCTCGGCATAATAGACCTGTCCACCGGGCGGCGGAGGCGGCTCGGTGGGCGGAGGAGCCGTCACATAGACCTTCAGCCGCTGACCCTCATAGATCACGTTCGGGTTCGCGATCTCGGGATTGGCCGCAAGCAGGGCATCCATGGTGGTGCCAAAGCGGTTCGCCAGGGATTTAAGCGTGTCGCCCCGCGCCACGATGTAGATAAAGAAGCCACCGTCCGTTCCCAGAATAGCGCCGGGCAGCTGCAGCACCTGACCCGGATAGATCAGGTTGCCCCAGCCGATCTCGGGGTTTGCCAGCCGCAAGGCCGCAACGGATGTGCCACAGCGGTCGGCAATCTTACGCAGGGTGTCGCCACTGGTTACCGTCACGCTGGTGCCACACGACTGAGCGAACGCAGGGCTGGTCGTCGCGAATGCCGCGACCAGGACTGCCATAAGAACGAATACTTGTAAGAATTTTCTGGCGTTCATCGAAACCTCCATTTCGTTGGTGCTAAAGCTATGATGAAGTTCGATGGCAGAAAGTTCCCGAAGAGACTGCCATCCTCCCAGTTTCCACCGTTGCATTTTCATTTCACGGGCCGTCTCGAAACCACGATCGACAACCGCTCACAATCAGGCGACAACCCCAAGCGGCCACCCGGCAAAGTGAGTTATACTTACAAAAAATCCATCAGGGCACGAAACGAGAGGGGACTCGTGCGCTACTGAAAATAAAATCCGGAGAAGGAAATGGACACGATCATCGAAAGCATCTCTGCACTGGAAATCCTTGACTCGCGCGGCAATCCCACCATCGAGGTGGAAGTCGCGCTCGCGGACGGCTCCTGGGGGCGGGCGGCGGTACCTTCCGGCGCCTCGACGGGCGTACACGAAGCACTGGAACTGCGTGACGGCGATAAGAAGCGCTACCTGGGCAAGGGCGTGACGAAAGCGGTTGCCAACGTCAACGGCGTGATCGCCGATGCCCTCTTTGGCTGGGACGCGACCGAACAGAAGGCGATCGACACCGAGCTGCTGAGCCTCGACGGCACGCCAAACAAGTCGAAGCTGGGCGCCAACGCCATTCTGGGCGTCAGCCTGGCGGTGGCAAAGGCAGCCGCGAATTCGCTGGGGCTGCCACTCTATCGTTATCTGGGCGGCGTCTATGCTCATGTGCTGCCTGTCCCGATGATGAACATCTTGAACGGCGGCGCACACACCGCCTGGCAGTCCACGGACATGCAGGAATTCATGGTGATGCCCTTCGGCGCCCCGACCTTTACCGAAGGGGTGCGCTGGGGCGCGGAGATCTACCATGCCCTTAAATCTGTGCTCAAGGAAAAGGGATACGTGACCCTCGTCGGTGACGAAGGCGGGTACGCGCCAGGCTTGAAAGCCAACAGCGAAGCGATCGAGGTCATTCTCGCGGCGATCGAAAAAGCTGGCTTCAAAGCCGGCCGCGGCGCCGATGTGGCGATCGCCCTCGACCCTGCCGCCTCCGAGCTCTATGAGGAAGACTCCAAGACTTACAACCTGCGCAAGGAAGGCAGGAAGCTGACCGGCGAGGAGATGGTCGAGTTCTGGACGAAGTGGGTCGATGACTATCCCATCGTTTCGATCGAGGATGGCCTGGCACAGGACGATTGGGCCTCATGGCAATTGATGACGAAACAGCTGGGCGATCGACTCCAGATCGTCGGCGACGATCTCCTGGTGACGAATCCCGAGCGCGTCCGCCGGGCGATCAAGGACAACGCGGCGAACGCCCTGCTCGTCAAGGTGAACCAGATCGGCTCGCTGACTGAAACGATCGAGGCCGTGGAAGCCTGTCACCGGGCCGGCTGGCGGGCGGTCACATCCCACCGCTCGGGCGAGACCGAAGATTCGACCATTGCAGATATTGCCGTGGCTTTGAACACCGGGCAGATCAAGACCGGAGCTCCCGCCCGCTCGGACCGGGTGGCGAAGTACAACCAGCTGCTCCGCATCGAGGCAGAGCTTGGGGATAGCGCCAGATACGCCGGCTGGGCGGCTCTAAAGTAAAAAGTTACTCCTTCAGGCGCAACCTGAAGGAGTATTTTTTGGGAGGGACGATGTCGAACACAGACGACATAAAACGGTATCTGCAAAACCGGCAAAAGGAAATTGATGGGGCGGCGTTGTATCGCGTTCTGGCAGAAACAGAAAAACAGCCGCAAATGGCGAAGGTCTATAGTAAGCTAGCAGCAAGCGAGGAAAAGCATGCGGCGGGCTGGGAAAGTAAATTGGAGAAGCTCGAAGTAACCATACCTCCCAGGAAACCAACCTGGCGCGCTGCGACCATGATCTGGCTGGCAAAACGCTTCGGTCCGCAATTCGTATTGCCGACGATCACCAGCAATGAGAAAGCGGACAGCCGGGCATACGATGGTCAGCCAGATGTCGAAGCGAGCGAGTTTTCACAGGATGAAAAATCTCATGCGCGTTTGCTCTCCATGGCTTCTCAATCCTCTGGGGGCCTCTCGGGTGGGTCCGTCGCGCAGTTGGAAGGACGCCACAAAGCAGGTGGCGGTAACGCTTTACGCGCCGCTGTGCTCGGTGCCAATGATGGGTTGGTATCCATCCTCAGTCTCACAATGGGCGTAGCCGGCGCGACCAATTCAAGACCAGATATTTTGATCGCTGGCATGGCCGGCGTCCTTGCCGGCGCCGGATCGATGGCACTGGGCGAATGGCTTTCGGTGCAAAGCTCGCGCGAGCTCTATGAGCATCAGATCAAGATCGAAGCAGAAGAGATCGCAGCGAATCCGGAGGAGGAACAAGAGGAACTGGCGCTGATCTACCAGTCCAAGGGGCTGCCAGAGGACCGGGCGAAGGAACTTGCCGCGCACATGATGGCAGATAAAGGCAGCATCCTTGATACTCTGGCGCGGGAAGAACTGGGAATCGATCCCGAAGAACTCGGCGGCTCAGCCTATGAGGCTGCCATCACTTCGTTCTTCCTGTTTGCCTTCGGCGCCCTCTTCCCCATGCTCCCCTACTTTTTCTGGAGCGGGACGCTTGCGATCGTGCTGAGTCTGGTGATCAGCGCGATCGGTCTGTTCATCATCGGCTCGGCGATCACGCTTATGACAGGACGAAGTGTTCTGTTCTCAGGAACACGTCAGGTGCTGGTGGGTATCATAGCTGCGGCTCTTACTTACGGTATCGGGAGACTGATTGGGGTATCTGTGGGATAAATAAATCAAAATATAGATCTACTTTTTAGCTACCTGACAGTTTTGAATTTCTGTCGATTTCGTTGGTCGAGTAGCCCCGAGTGCTCGTCGAGGGACGTATCGAGACCAGAGGTTCGCAGAAAATGATGTCTTCACAGGCTACTTTTGGTCTCGATACGGCGGAAAGACGCCGCCTACTCGACCAACGTGGTAGTCTCAGACCAAACTGTCAGGTGGTTAATCTTCTTTCCTTTTGTAGGTTTGAGGAAAGAAGAAAGAGGAAAGAGAAAGAGGAAAGAAGTTACGCCAATAATGCTCCTGAGTATTTTTCTGCAAACAACGCTGGCTGTCCGCCGGTGTGCCAGAACAAGACGGTCTCCTCTTTTTTGAAGAATCCCTTGCGCATCAGATCGATCATTCCGGCAGCAGCACGACCAGTGTAGACGGGATCCAGGAGCAGGCCTTCATATTTAGCGAACAACCGGACGGCTTCGCGTTCCGCCTCGGTCAGCACGCCATATCCAGCCCTGCAGTATTCCTCACTGGCAAGAACATCCTCGCCCGAAAACGCGATCCGTTCGCCCAGCTTCTCGCTTGCATCCGAGGCGAGAGCTGAAACGCGTTGCTTCAGCCATTCTTCCGGCTCGTCGATACTGATCCCCAGAACTTTGCCCTGGTATCCAAATACGCGTTGCCCCAGGACCAGACCGGCATGTGTGCCGCCCGAGGAGGTGCCGAACACGATCCAGTCCGCGTGCACATTCTGCTCCATGAATTCTTGCATGGCATAGGCATATCCCAGGGCACCCGTCGGGCTCGAACCGCCGTAGGAGACAAGATAGGGCTGCCTCCCATCCGCAACGGCCCGATCGTAGGTGGCTTGCAGAGTCTGATCGCGCAGGGCACGGTCGGTAATAGTGACGATCTCGGCGTCAAAGAGATCGTCGAGTAACAGGTTGGCGGAGGGCTGGTCTGGCATCTCGCCATTGAGCACAAGGATGCAGTCAAGGCCAAAGCGCGCCGCTGCGGCAGCAGTCTGGCGGCAGTGATTGGACTGCAGGGCACCGCCCGTGATCAGGGTCTTTGCGCCCTGCTCGAGCGCCTCCGCGACCAGGAACTCCAGCTTACGGGTCTTGTTGCCGCCGAATGCGAGTCCGGTCTGATCGTCACGCTTGACCAGGATCCTGGGTCCGCCCAGATGGGCTGTCAGCCGCGGGAGCTCTTCGATGGGCGTAGGGAGATGGGCAAAGTGGAGGCGCGGGATTTGGTTCATCAGGTTTCCTTTTTCAGATTCGGTAGTCAAAAAGCCCAGAATGCCGGAGAGGGTGTCTCCAGACCACCAATTGAGAAGCAACATTGTTAGGCGTTGGTTTCGGTGCAGCGGACGAGCACCGCTTACTCAACCAACGGAGCATGCCTGGGATCAAGCACCCCCCAGGGATTGCCTGGTCCGCGCTTTACCGCGCGAGCGCATGACGTCGAGCAGGCGCGGAATGATCTCTGAATACAGCTTATACCAGAATGGATTAGGGGCAAAGTCCCAGGCGCCGAGAGCCCGTACCACCTTCCCACCCAAACCTTCCTTGAAGCGATACACGCCCCATAACGAGTCACTTTGATCGAATACCTCGGGCGCCCCCCAGAGATCATAGAACGCGCAACCTCGTGCCCTGGCGCGCTGGATGGCTTCCCATTGCAGGAGATAGGACGGCATCTTCTCCCGATGGACGTCCCGCGACATGCCGTAGACATAGTACGCACGCCGGGCAAAATAGAACACAAAGATCGCCGCGACAGGCTCGTTATCCACCTGGGCGATGAGTGGTTCGGCGGAGGGTGATTGGAGACCTGGAGGATGGAGGTCCGGGATTGGTGCGTTTGTCATGAAGGCTCCCCAGACGGTCCGGTAGTAGTTTTCGTCGCGGATGACGAAGCCATCGCGCACGGATGTCTCGGCATACATCCTGTAGAGCATGCCAAAGTCATCAGGTGTGCCTATACGTAAACTGACGCCCTTCTTCTCGGCGAGGCGGATGTTGTAGCGCGTCTTCTGCTTCATGCGACCCAGTAATTCCTCCTCGGAGGGACGGAGGTCGATCAGCATGGTGTTTTTGAACTGGATCTGGTCTGATGAGTAACGCCAGCCGCGCCGCACAAGTTCTGACCTGACGGCCTGCCCATCCGGGTCCGGGACGTCATCTGCGCCCGACGGAACGCCGGTTCCCAGCACCACATCCGGATCCACCTTCAGGAAGATCGCGCCCTCTTTTCGGGCAAATGCCTGCAAATCGTCCAGCACGCGATTGCGCAAAGAGACATCCGTCCAATCCAGCAAGGGACCTTTCGGCGCGTAAAGGATGGAGAGCCGGGCAGACATGCCTGCCATGGGGATCGTTCTCTTCAGAACAAGCGCGGCGGCGGAAGGTGGAAAGATGGAAGAAGAAAGACGACTGTCATCTCGCTCCACTTTCATCTTTCCCTGCTCGTCCCAAACCAGATAGATCGGCTGCCAGCCATACCTTGCCTTGACCTGCCCCCACTCGTAGGTTTGCAGGAAATGGGGAGCGGGGAGAGAGGAGATCAGAGAATTCCAGATGTTGATTTCCATTCTCTATTCCCGGCTCCCGATGAAACGCAGATAGGCCCGGTACAACAGCGGATGGTAGACGCGGTCCAGTGCGTGCGCTGCACGGCGTAGCTCGCCGCCGAACCCGCGCTTGAAGCGATATACGCCCCACAAGCCATCGCTGCGAGTCTCGAAATTGGCTTCCAAGGTAGCTTCGTCTTCGTCCGGTACGCCCCAGAGATCGTATTCGACGCAACCGCAGGCCTTTGCCCACTGCATGGCTCCCCATTGCATTAGATAGGTGGGCATGCGGTTACGCTCCTCGTCTGTAGAAGCACCGTAAAGATAGCAGGCACGCTGCCCATGCCGGGCGACAAATACGGCTGCAAGAGGCTTCCCCTCATATTCGGCCAGCAACAACTCCCCCATCCGTTTCGGATGAAGTAATTGATAGGCGCGCCTGTAATACTCCAGCGAATGGACGCCGAAGCGGTCGCGGCTGCCCGTCAGGAGCATCATCCGGTGAAAGGATTCGATATCATCCCAGGGGCGGACCGCCACATCCTTCTTCTCGGCGAGACGGATGTTATAGCGGGTCTTCTGCTTCATGCGCGCAAGGATTTCTTCTTCAGGGCCGCTGATAGCAACGATAATTGTACGAGGAGGCTGGATGTTGTGAGGGGACGTAATTAGGGATTGGTAATTGGAGATTGGAGATTGGTTACTGGCAATGGGAGATTGCTTCTCCACTGCATCGGGTTCGAGTTTGAGGAAGATGGCATGGTTTTGTCTGGCAACGGAGTCAATCTCCGGCCAGAGGGAAGCGTCAGGGTTTGCCTTGGGAATGTAACCGACCGTGAAGCCCAGCGGCAGCCTGCGGAACAGGATCTGCACACCGGCTGCCCCGGTCACGATGCGGACAGGCGTCCACCCGAAGGCAGACTTCAGCTCTCCCCACTCTCCCGTCTGAAGCAAATGGGTATTCGGATGACGCTGTAAGAATTGGTTCCACTCAGCCAGAGAGACGATGGGCATGGTCTCTTAGCGCATCCAGGCGACGACTTCTTTCAGTCCATTCACCAGGGATACCTGGGCGCGGAATCCGATCACGTCTGCAGCGCGCGCAGGGCTACCCACCGAGCGATAGATATCGCCAGCCCGCGGGGAAGCAAACTGGTGAGGAGGCGAGTCGGGTAGCAGTTCGTACATGACGTCCAGCAGGTCAAGCAACCGGGTCTCGACCCCTGTGCATACGTTGAAAATCTTCCCAGCCGCCTGCGGATGCTCGGAGGCGATCAGGTTGGCGCGCACCACATCCCGGACGTTGATCAGGTCGCGGGTCTGGCCGCCATCGCCAAAGATCGTCACCGGCTTGCCGTCCAGCAGGCGCCGGGCAAAGATCGGGACGGCCGCCGCGTACATCGAGTCCGGTCGCTGGCGCGGACCGTAAACGTTGAAGTAGCGCAGCGCAACCACGTCAAATCCGAAGGAGCCCGTGAACAGCTCGGCATACATCTCCTTCACGCGCTTGGAAACGGCATACGGAGATAACGGCTGGAGCGGCGTCTCCTCCAGAAGCGGCAAGGCGTCCGACTCTCCGTAGACAGCGGCGCTCGAAGCCACCACCGCCCGTCTCACACCGGCTTTGCGCGCCGCGTCGAAGAGCAGGGACGTGCCCATGATGTTGACATCGAAGCAATTCTGGGGCTCTTCCATGGATAGGGGGACCGAGACGAATGCGGCTTCGTGAAAGATCACTTCGACACCCCGCACGGCTTCCTCCACGCGCTGCGCATCCCGCACATCGCCCTCGAGGACCTCGAGACGATTCCCGTCGAACTGCCGACTCAGCTCTGCGATGTTTTCTCTCTTCCCCGTGCTAAAGTTATCCAGCACCCGGACAGCATTACCCCCCTCGAGCAAGGTTTGAACGATATGAGACCCGATAAATCCAGCGCCACCCGTTACAAGATATTGCATGTCATCTCCCAGTCCGTCTCATGACGGTGCCGATCGTCCGCAGGATGATCTGAAAATCCATCGCGAACGTCCGATGCTTGATGTAATAAAGATCGTATTCGATTTTAACTGCGGTCTCCAGGACGCTGGCGACATAGCCATAGTTGATCTGCGCCCAGCCGGTGAGCCCCGGCTTGACCAGCAACCGCGCCCGGTAGAAAGGAATCTGTTTTTGATACTCCGCCACCAACTCAGGGCGCTCGGCGCGCGGTCCCACGAGACTCATTTCCCCGCGCAGCACGTTCCAGAACTGCGGCAGCTCGTCCAGGCGCAGCTTGCGCAGAAAATTGCCGACGCGGGTCACGCGCGGATCGTTCTCCAGGGCAAGACGCGCTTCGCCATCGGCTTCCGCATCCTGCCGCATGGTGCGGTATTTGTAGATCTTGAAGATCCTGCCGCCCCGTCCCAGGCGCGGCTGGGAATAGAAGATAGGCGAGCCGCTATCCAGGTAAACCGCCAGAGCCAAAACCGGATAGGTCACTGCAAAAACGAATAAACCGGTCGCGCCGCCAACGATATCCAGGAGACGCTTGGTGAGCTCATAGAAGCCGCTCACGCGCAGACCGTCGACAAACGAGCGGATGATCCAGTCCGACTCCAGGTGATGGACGGGCACACGACCTGTCATCTCCTCGTACAGGATCGGCATGCGCGTGACCTCCACCCCCTGCTCCTGCGCATCCAGGATGGTCTGGAAGGTGCTGCCTTCGATCTCCCCATTGATGGCAATCACGAGGTCCGAGATGTGATAGACATTGATCAGGTTCAACAGATGAACACTGGAACCCATTACGCGCAGCCCGGAGATCGTCTTGCCTGCCTTTTTCGGATCATCGTCAACATAACCAATCAGATTGAAGGAGCGTGTGCCATCTTGCCGATAAAGCTCTGCGAGGGTCTGCCCGGCTTTCCCGGCGCCGATCAACATGACACGTCTCCGCTGGCCCGTAGACTTGTAGATGCGAATGAAAAAGAGACGCCAGAACAGGGTCAGGACCGAGGCAAATAGCAGGAAGGCGCCCACGCCAATACGAGGCAGGTTCGTGTTCTGTTGAATGATAAAGACCAGCGAGTAGGCGATCAGACCGAGAAACGCTGCCAGCGCAACCCCGCGTGTCGTCTTGCGCCCGCTGCTTGCCACGTGCGGCTCATACAGCTCCACCAGCAGGAGCATCCAGAGAATGGGCAGGAGATAGAACCACAACTGCGGCTCGATGTTGTTGAAAAGCAACGCCTGATCTTCTGCCCGCCCACGCTGCACACCCCTTGCCAGCAACTCTTGCAGGCGCACGAAGTAATTGTATTGTCGCCACGTATAGAGTGCAGCAAAGACCGAGGCGATCGCCATCAGCAGATCGCCGGTGAAAAGAATGTTGCGATACTCTGTCGGGCGCAGGCGCAACGGGGTGGTACGAATGTTATCTGCCATGTTTCTGAATGCTCGATGTCAGGATGCTCCACAAAAATCCACTGCCCCAGGAAATATGCATGGTTGCGATCGCCAGCGGCAGACCTGGGACCAGATAGGCTTTCTTCTGTGCGACGGCGAGACGCAAACCAGCCAGGATCATGATGGAAACGTACAGGAGCAGCTCGCCAGCCAGCACAAGTCGTGCAGGCAAAAAGAACAGGGCAGCGATCGCCAGGAAGACCAGGCTCAGGACAAACACCGGAGGCAATGCCTGCCGCCAGCGCAGGGTATCGGGATAGCGGCGCAGCATGCGCCACTTCCAGAAACCATAACGCCAGTACTGCCGGATCAGTTCCCCGAGCGTGGCGCGCGCAAAGTAGACGGAACGGATCGAGGGATCGAGCCAGATCTTCCCGCCCCATTTGCGAACCCGGGCGTTGAACTCGTAGTCCTCGTTCGTGAGCAGGGTCTCGTCGAAGAATCCGACCTGTTCCACCAGGGTGCGGCGGAAGGAGCCAAATGGGACCGTATCCACCTCTGCGGCATGTTTCGCATGCCGGTAGAGGGCATCACCCACCCCCAGCGGATGAGCTGCCGCGACCGCGATAGATCTGGCGATCCATGTGTCTGCGCCGGGGCGGATCTCCCAGACGCCGCCCACGTTGTCGCCGCGCCCCTCCGCATGCGCTCTCACGCTTTTTTCCACGTAATCGGGATACGGCGTCGAGTGCCCGTCCAGGCGGATGATGATCTCTCCCTGCGAGGCTTCGATGGCACGGTTCGCGCCGGAGGGGATAATGCGCTTCGTGTTGTCGACCACGCGGACGGTTAGGTCCGGGAAGTCGCGCTGAAAGGCAAGGATCACGTCGCGGGTGCCATCGGTCGAGAGACCGTCCGCGACGACCACTTCCATCGCGGAGCGCGGGTAGGTCTGCTCGCGCAGAGCCTGCAGCAGCAAGCGTATGGTGGATTGCTCGTTATAGCAGGGAACGATGACCGAGACTTTGGGCAACATAGGACGAACGGCAAGGTACGGACTACAATGATAATCCGTTATTGGTATTCCGTGAATTCATTTTCCTTCAGGCAGATAGCGGCAGGTACACCACTACGGTCGTGCCTGACCCCACCTCGCTGCGGACGTCCATTCTACCACTATGCGCCTGAACGATCTCCTGGGCGATCGCCAGACCGAGCCCTGCCCCATGCTTTTCCCCGCCTGCCCGGGCTGGATCCACCTGATAGAACCGGTCAAAAAGACGAGGCAAGGCCTCCCTCGGAATGCCGCTTCCTGTATCGGTCACCTCGATCTTGAGCTCGTTTCCAGCCCCCGTCGCCGACAGGGCGATCACTCCACCCGCCCCGGAAAATTTGAGCGCATTGTCCACCAGATTCGAAAAGACCTGGGCGAGCCGGTCCCCATCTCCTCGGAGAGGTGGTAGCTTCTCGGGAAGAGCAAGCCGGAGCCTGATGTCTGCTTTCTGCGCCCGGGGTGTAAACCTGTCAATCAAATTTTGAAGCAACGCGCCCAGATCGACGTCCGACATTTCGAGGTCGGCAGTGCCTGCCTCGAGGCGCGCCAGATCGAGCAGGTCCAGCGCCATGCGGTGCAGGCGGCCCGCTTCATTGTAGATAATCTGGGCAGCCTGGCGGCGTGACTCGGGCGTATCAGCCGTTTCATCGAGCAGTGCCTGGGCAAACCCCTGGATCGAGGTCAGGGGAGTCTTGAGCTCGTGCGAAACGTTAGCGACAAAATCCCGCTGGGACCTCTGACTGTTCTCTACGCGCTCGACCATGGAGTTGAATGCCCGCGTGAGATCCTGGACTTCATGGGGACCGCGCGGCGGGATCGGCTCCAGCTCTGCAGACGGATAATCGCGCGCGGCCAGCACAAGCTGTTGCAAGGGATCGGCTACCCAGCGGGAAAGCACGTAGGCAAGCACAAGCGACAGGAGCAACGCCACCACCCCGCCCTGGAAGATAGGCATCAGGAAGGCATCGGTAAACACATTGAGCACAGGCACACGCGGGCGGGGCGCCGCTACCACCAGAATACGATCCTGAGACAGGCGCTGGGAGGTGTAAAGCCAGGTGCCCCCACCGGCGTCGCGGGAGTTTTGCACGTTCCGTCCCAGGATGTTCCGGCGCGGGAACGGAAGCCCGGGTTTGGTGGGATCGGAATCGAATAGCAGCTGACGGGAGGAATTGAAGAGCAATACGCGAACATCATGCGCGCCGCCGACCCCGGACAACCCTTCAGGATGATCGATGAACTGCTGTGGATTTGCCACGATCAGGTCACGGGTCGTTCTGAGCTGCTCTTGAGTCTCGCGGGATGAAAGCGGGTTCCGTATGAGAAAGGCAAACAACACCACGAGCACAATGCCCAGCGCAAGCGTGATCACGAAGGCGTAACTCAACCAGAGACGGGAACGCAGCGAGGTGAACATAAGGCAGGGTGGGCTCTCCGTCCGCTTGTGACGTTAGTTTGTCAGGCTATGAGCCTGACCTGCTTTTCCGGTACATCGCCAATTCAGCACGCAATTTTGTGAGCAGGGCGTACAGCTCGGCCAGCTCCTCGGGTGACAGCACAGACCAGGGACGGTAGAAGTATTCCGCCGTCAGGCGTTCAGCCTGTGCCCGCAGCCCCACGCCTTCCTGTGTCAGTCGGAAGGTGCCCGGACGAGCGGCTGGCTCCGCCCAGCCAAGCTCGACAGCGGCCTGGATGGCAATATCAAAATCATATTCCTCGTAGCCGCGGAATGCCATCTTCTCAACCATCTGTTCCGCGTTGACCACCTCTCCCTCCTCGAGAGCGCCCAGCACCAGCCAGATAATGCCGGCCTGATTGAAATGCGGGCGTGAGGCGCACAGGTGCGCATCGTCGCGATAGGCAAAGAGGTCCATGAAGAGCTCGCGAAGTTGCACGATGACGGGGCTGTATTCGTCCGCGACGCGAAATCGTATGATCAGAGACCAGCGTTCCGGCGGCTCGGGTGACGCATGACAGGCGGCGAGCACTTTGCGCAGCAAGGTTGCCAGTCCATCAAGTTCAGCCATGGACATGGACTTAAAATCCAGCAATTGCGTGTCACCCATGCGGACAATATGCCGGACTGCGTCGCGTGCCTCTTCTGTGACGCGATAAGTCCCGTCTGATCTTGGCTCAATCCAGCCTTTTACATTGAGCCGGACAAAGACCTTTTCGAACTGCTCAGGGTTTGTGAACGGGTCCCGCTTGTCGAAATCCTGGATGGAAAAGCTGCCCAGACCCAGCTCGCTGTAAAGATAAAGCTCGATGGGAATATTATTGCGGATGGCAGATTCTTCGATGTGGGGTTCCGTAATGCTCCAGAACTCCTGGACGATGGAATAGATCAGGGGCCAGAATTTCGTAAGAGCTTCACTCGTCAAATCCGGGCGAACTTCGCGCATGAGAATCCTTAAGGCGGGACAACCAGCTTATATCCGACGCCTGTGACGGTTTCGATCCTGGTACGGCTCTCTTCGATCTTCTTCCGCAGATGGGCGACGTGCACATCCACCGTGCGCGTCTGACCGTAGAAGTCAAAGCCCCAGGCTTTCTCCAGGATCTGTTCGCGGCTGAGGACGCGCCCGCGGTGCTCCGCCAGGGTGAGCAGAAGATCGAACTCCTGGGTCCGCAGATCCAGCATCCTGGACCCGAGCAGGACCTCCCGCCTGGATGGATCAACCGTTAGGTCGCCGAGATGGATGGGCGCCGCCTCCGTTTGTAAGAGGCGCTCACCGCGCCGCAGAATGGCTTTGACCCGGGCAACCAGCTCGCGTGGATTAAACGGCTTGGTCAGGTAATCGTCTGCGCCAAGCTCCAGCCCCAGGATCTTGTCGATATCCTCATCGCGGGCGGTGAGCATCAGAATGGCTGTCGGGCTCCTCGAGGCGCGCAGGCGCCGGCAGACCTCAAAGCCGTCCAGTTTTGGGAGCATCACATCCAGCACAACCAGAGCGGGATGATGACTTGCGACTTTCGCCAGAGCGGCTTCGCCATCGCCGGCAGACTGCGTGCGAAAACCATCCCGCTCGAGATACATCTTCGCCAGCTCGACAATGGATGGCTCGTCATCCACAATGAGGATCAGGTTGTCCGACATGAGCAGTGCTCTTTTGCCACGGGAAGGCTCTTAATCGCCGCGGGCAGGCTTGCGCAGTGCCACGCACTCGATCTCCACCAGAGCTCCCTTGGGCAACCCAGCAACCTGGACGGTGCTGCGCGCCGGCGGATTCTCCGGGAAGAATTCGGCATAGATGGCATTCATTTTTGCGAAATCAGCCATGTCCTGCAAAAAGACGGTGGTCTTCACGACATAATTCAAGCCCGAATCGGCGCTCTCGAGCACGTGCTTGAGATTGGTCAGCACCTGGCGGGTCTGCGCTTCCACGCCGCCTTCCACCAATTCCATGCTGGCGGGGTCAAGCCCCACCTGCCCGGCGGTGAAGACCAGCTTTTCGATCAGGATTGCCTGGGAATAGGGCCCGATGGCTTTCGGTGCTTTTTCAGTGGATACGATCTTTTTGCCTTCAGACGTGTACATTCTATCCTCGTGTGGTATGAAAGATGAGCGGTGAGGCGATTGTACTTCTGTTTGCAGGATTATGGAATTTTGTGAGGCGACATCTGTGTTCTCTTCGAGACAACACCACGATGCCGCCTCACGCTTCAGCGGTATGCAGCTATTTCATTGGCGGGTTTGCTTCGCGGAAGGCACGGATGGCTTCCCGTAATGCTCGACCTGTCCCATCCATGGCAGTTTCGATCTCTTTGAGCTTTGCACGCATCGTATCCACCGTTTCCCTGGCTTTCTGAGGATCGGTCACCTTGCCAGCGCTGTCAAACCCCTGGTGGGAATTGACAATGCCCCTGGTGCTTTCGTAAAGAGGATGAGCATCCTTGAGAGCGGTCTTAAAGGCATTCAAAGCCGTCTGTACGGCGGAGGCGTCCTTGCCATTCGCCTCGGCGCGATCGATCAGCAGCTGGACCCGTTCGACAAAAGCCTCCTCCTGCGAGAAACCTCGCCCAATCCGTTCGTAGATCCTGAGCTGGCGCATCCAGGTCCGTTCGAGCCTTTCATTGGAGATCGGCCCGGCCGGTGGCGCGGGCGGGTCATAGGCGCCTGCAGCGGATGCATTGGCCTGTGGCATGAATAGCATGCCCAGCGCGGCAATAAGAGCAAACAATATCGTTTTCTTGAAGATCGGTTTCATCGTAAGCCTCCT
>DAITPI010000032.1:0-18107 GCA_036833655.1 Anaerolineales bacterium
CGCGCCATGGCAAGCACGTCCGAGTCCAGATAATCGGTGGCAAAGACGATCTTCTGCCGTTCGATGATCGACTGGATGGCTTTGAGCTGGTCGCGAACGGCGGCTGCCTTCTCAAAGCGCATTTCTTCGGCAGCTCTTTCCATATCGCTTTGCAGTCGCATGACGATGCTCTCGCTGTGACCACTGAGGAAATCCATCAGGTCGGAAATTACCTGGCGATATTGGGCCTGGTTCACCACGCCAATGCAGGGAGCTGTGCAGAGCTTGATGTCGTAGTACAGGCAGGCGCGCTTGTCCATCCCGGTGATCTCGCGATCGCACGTCAGGTAGGGGAAGATGCGGCGCAGCACATCCAGGGTCTGATAGACCGCCCAGGCGGATGTATAAGGACCGAAGTAGCGCGAGCCATCGTCTACCATTTGTCGGGTTACCGTCACCTTGGGGAAGGGATCCGCCCAGTGGATCTTGATGTAGGGGTAGCGCTTGTCATCCTTCAGCCGGACGTTGTATTTCGGCCGGTGCTTCTTGATGAGGTTCATCTCGAGGATGAGCGCCTCCAGCTCCGACCCAACGACGATCCATTCGATATCCGCGATCTCGCGCACCAGCCGCCGTGTCTTGCTGTCATGGTTCGTATCCGCGTGGAAATAGGACCGCACGCGGTTCCTGAGGCTGATTGCCTTGCCCACGTAGATGATCTTCCCCTCGACGTTTTTCATCAGGTAACAGCCAGGCTTGGCAGGCAGGGTGGCAAGGATGCCTTGAAGTTTCTCCGAGATCTCCATTGCGGGCTATTTTACTTCAACTAGAACGTTTGTGTTATTTTCTACGGGCAGGTTGTAATTCATGCTGTTTCGTGCAATAATCGAACAAATCCAAGTATTGTGGAGGTGTTTATGAATGAACAGCCAAACGTTCCCATGCTGCCACCGCCCTCGGGCGTCTCGGGATGGGTCTCGGTCTGGAGGGACGCCCTCACCCGGCCCAGTGAGCAGACCTTTGCCCGGATCGGAACGTCTCCCGACGCCAAAGCCAGCACCGCGCTCATATGGGTATTTCTGGGCTCGCTGATCAATCTGTTTCTGGCATCGCTTGTGCAGGGCAGGCTGATGACGCAGATGCTGCAAAATTCCGATCTCGCAATCAACCTTCCCTCCGCTGGAGGGGGGTTCGTGACCGCGATCTGCGGCGCCCCGGTGGGAGCGCTGATCCAGACCGTGCTCTTTGCCATCGTCGTTGGGATTGTGCAGCTGCTTGCCAGGATGTTCGGTGGGCGGGGCACCTTCGATCAGCTGGCGTATGCCATCGCAGCAATCGTGACGCCGTTCTATCTGGTCAGCGGCCTTCTCACCTTGCTTTCCGCCATCCCGTACGCCGTGTACTGTTTTGGGATCGTGGGATTCCTTCTTGGGCTGTATGTTCTTGTTCTGGAGGTGATGGCCGTCAAAGGCGTGAACCAGTTTGGCTGGGGTCAGGCGATCGGATCCATGCTTCTTCCGGTGCTTGTGCTTGCCTGCTGCATCTCGGTGGGCGTGTTCAGCATCTTTAGCCTGCTGGCTCCTCAGATCTCCGATATCTTCAATTCGATCGCGACACCGCCGGTGCCATAAGTTCCGTATAAGATTGAAGGGCTCCTGCCATGCCAGCAGGAGCCCTTTTCTATTTGCCAGCAGGGGGTAAGCGATCGGGGCCCGTGTAGATCTGCATATCCGCCATGAAATAGGCGTGCTCATAGGCGGTATCCGCGCCGCACTCTCCGGCGAGAGGATCGATCAGGCCGTTCTCATTAGCATCCACGCCTGTGACCAGCTTATTGCCCAGGTCAGAGAGTTGTGTAACGACCGGCTGCATGTCGGGACCCATGGCGAGCTCACTGAGCTGGCGCGCCAGTCGCAGGATATCGTTGGTCCAGCCCTGCATGTTCTGAAGGCAGATCTGCACGTTCTCACTGTATGTGCGGATATTGGGAGTAGAGTCCGGTGCCTCGGAGGCAAGTTTCACGTTCAGCGCCGCCTCCTGCAGGTAGCCGAGGCGATCCTCCCCGTTCGGAAGACTACCGTAGCCGTCTCCGGGATCGTCCACCTGCCCGTCCCCGTCATAATCCCGGTAGTCGCTGCTCTGGCTGCCGACGATCTGGTTGATCACTTCCTCTGTCCGTTTGCGCAGAGTCGCTTCATCTTTGGCTTCCAAAGCCTGGACAATGCCCAGGTATTGCTTGTTGAGCGGGTCGCCGTTGATGGACCGGTTGATGTAATCACCGCCGTAATACCAGAGATTCTGGATGAGGGGTCCCTGGCCGGGAGTCTTCTCATACGATACGATCGCATAGCGGATATATTCCAGCGCGCGCGGCGGCATAATGGAGGAATAGAGCACCTCGCCGGCGGGCGCGGAGACGGCGGCGCCGTCCTGCTCCTGCGTGAGCTGAAGCTGGCTGTAATCCCGGAGTAAATTCGCCTGGCTCGGATTGTTGAAGTCGAGACGACCGATGCCCGAAGCACCGTAGGTGATTGGACCGATATTGCGGATGGTCTCGCCGTCGTTGCCGATCAGCCAGACCTCATAGTGCGATCCCTCGTTGGGTCGCGGAACGTTGTTGTTGAGCGTTACCGAAATGCTATCCATGTAGAAGTTGAAGTCGTCGAAGCGCATTCTTCCCACGGGGATGTTCGGATCGAGCGGAGGCGCAGTAGCCACCGCCGTCACCTGCGTGGGGCCGATAAACTGCCAGATAATCAGTCCCAGAAACAAAAGAACAACAATTTCAACTCCGATCCGTACCCAGTTGGAGCGACGCGATTCAGGTTGACCATTCGGCTGCTTGCTTTCCTCAGCCGCCTGCCGGGCAAGCTCGGCAATGTGGAGCGTGCCGGGTGAGACCGTTTGGCCGTTGAAGATGGCCATGAACTCGCTGGCAAGGTCACCGGCACTCTCATAGCGGTGGGCGGGATTTTTGGCAAGCGCCCGGTCGATCAAGGCCTGCAGGTCGGGCGACAGCCCCGGGATGGGCGGGGGCGGTTCGTTGATGTGCTTCATCAACATCCCAAAGGTAGTATCCGCCTGGAAAGGGACCGTGCCTGCCAGCATCTCATAGAGCATGATGCCGAGGGAATAGATATCGGTGCTCTTCGTAACCTTTTCCCCGCGCGCCTGTTCCGGGCTCATATACGTCGGTGTGCCGCTCACAGAACCGGCAGTGGTCAGCATGGTCGAGTCCAGGAGGCGGACCAGGCCAAAATCGGTCAGGATCGGTTCCACATCCTGGGGCAGCGGCTTGTCAAGCTCCACAGTGTCCGACTGCGAACGCAGCAGCACGTTCGCTGGCTTGATATCGCGATGAATCAGCCCTTTCATATGAGCGTAATCCAGCGCGCTGGCGATGGAGCGCAGGACTTGCGCCACGATGCCGATCGGCAGCCGCTGTTTATTGTCGTGTAGCTTTTTCAGATAGGAAGCGAGGGATGGTCCCGGGATATATTCCATGACGAGGTAGGGAGACTCGTCCACGATGTCATACTCGAACATCTGCACGATATTCGGGTGACGCAATCCCTCAATGACTTCGGCCTCACGATTGAAACGGGCAAGCTGGTCTACATCTCGTTCGAGCAGGCTCCTCATCACTTTCACGGCAACTCGCCCGAAAGATTCGTGTGTTCCTGTGTAGACTTCAGCCATGCCCCCCCGGGCGACCAGTTCATGGATGAGGACTTTGCCGAGCTTTTTGCCTGCCCAGTCTGCCATGAGCAAAATTATAACCGAGAATAACGGCGAGTATAATTTGCCCTCAATCGAGGTCAATGTGGCGAACCAACTGGAACTTCAGGTCGGAGAGATACTGCAGGCACAAAAACTAAAGCTTGTCCTTGCGGAATCCTGTACAGGCGGGCTGCTGGGCAGCCGGATCACGGACGTGCCAGGCTCATCGGAGTACTTTCTCGGGGGCGTTGTGGCGTATGCGTACGAAGCGAAAGTGGAGTTATTAGGCGTGTCGTGGGACACGTTGAATACCAAAGGCGCTGTCAGCCGGGAGACGGTTCTGGAGATGGCACAGGGCGTCCGCGATCGCATGAAGGCGGACATCGCTGTCTCCGTCAGCGGGATTGCGGGTCCCGGTGGCGGGACCCCCGAGAAGCCTGTTGGCACCACGTGGATCGGTCTTGTCGCATCCGATGGGGAACGCGCCGAATTGTTCCATTTCTCCGGAAACCGGGAAACCAATAAGACCTCGGCTGTGGAGGCGGCTCTGCAGCTATTACTGGATTATCTTCGAGGACGGGAAGCTTCGTAGAGGCGAACGCACCTCCTGCCAGCCAGGAGGTGCGTTCGCTTTTCGAAAGGGCTAGTTGCTCGTTTGTCCAAATGTGTCAATGAGCAGCTTGAAATTCCCACCGACAGGATACAGGATGGGGCAGGTGCAGCCGCGCTTCCGGTATTCGTTCACCTTCGCACGCGCCTCGTCTGGCGTTCCAGAAGCGGTAATGCGGTCGACAAGCTCATCCGGCACGAGGTGTTTGGCTTTGTTGATCTGTTCCTTGGTGGCGGGCCAGCCGAGGATCGACTGGATCTCCTGGATGACCTCCTGGGAAACGCCGGACGCCTTGGCAATATGAGGCTGTTGCGCCAGATACTGGCAAAGTAATTCCTTGGTGTACTCGATGGCTTGATCGTGGCTTTCATCCACCGAGCAGACGATCAACTGCGGCCGGTCGAAGTCCTCCAGCTTGCGGCCGGATTTCTTCAACCCTCGCTCCAGCAGCTCGAGGGCCGTGTCGTTGTATTCGGGTGGCACGCAGTAGTTCATCACGACGCCGTCGGCGATCTCCCCGGTCAGTTCCATCATCTGATCGCCGGTCGCGCCGATCATGATCGGGATGTTGCGTGGCTCCCGGCGCCCGTGGACAACATCCAGCTCGATGCCCTCCACGTGATGGAATTCGCCGTGAAACGTAACGCGTTCCATGTTGAGCAGACGGCGCATCACTTCTACGGTCTCGCGCATGGCGGTGAGCTGCTTGCGGCGCTTGATGCCGACGTTGCTCGCCAGCGGATCCCACCAGGCACCGATGCCACAGATCACGCGGTTCGGCGCCAGGTCATCCAGTGTCAGGAAGGTGGCAGCCAGTAAGCCGATATTGCGGGTCCAATTATTGATCACGCCCGAGCCGACCTTGATGCGTTCGGTGACGGCAGCATAGGCCGCCATCGGGACAATTGCATCGCGCACCAGGCGCGACTCTGCCTGCCACACCGCCTCAAAGCCGTGCGCCTCGGCGTAGCGCGCGTACTCCAAACCATCCCTGAGATCATGCGAGTCTTGCAGGTATAGTGCTACTCTTTCCACGGTGACGAACCTCCTTTGCTGGATGATGCCAGAAGTAAATTCAGTTTTGCGATTCGGGAAATTCTCTGATCGGTGTGATAACGAAGGGCATTATACCTGAAAGTAGAATCGTATATCTTCGGTTATTCATGAATCTGTGTTTTGCTTTCATCAAGATGTCTGGATAACCATTGATGAGTATCATCTGGAACGATTGTGAATATAATCACTATAAATAAGGTTTATATCGTCCTATACTGGGTAAGAATGTTCATTAGCCTCTTTGCATCTGCGTTTTAGTTGGAGATCTCCATGAAAAAAACTACCCAGGACCCAAAAGCGAAACTCGTGCAAGAAATTAAGAATTGCCGTGTCGTTGATATTGGCATTAAGGACTTTGGCGAATGTCTGAAGGAAGGTCCGAGCACATGCTCGTATGCCCTTCCTTTTGGCTATTGCTTCCTGTGCTCGCACCCGCGCGTGGAAGAGATCATCGAGCATACGAAGGAAGCGGAGTCCTTTGCCGGCGCAGAACGATAGTATCTGAATACCGGCACGCGTAAGCGAATTTGAAGTACTCGATCCCGCTGGGCCCGCGGAATCAAACAGTCCCCAGAGCTGGGGACTGTTTTCGTAGGGCGGGCTGTGCGAAGCCGCCGATGTTGATTTTCACACACGTCACGCCTCCTTATCGGGGTGCGGCGCGGCAAGCGTGACCTGCCTCAGGCTTAGAGCGCCGATAGTCTCTGCCACATCCGCGGCGCCAGCTCGCGGGAACGCGCCGCGATCCGTTCCTCGTCCATGGACACGATCTTCTTGCCCTGCATCAAGACCTTGCCTCTGCAGACGGTCGTATCCACAGTCGCGTCGACCAGACCGAAGATGAGGTGTCCGAGGAAGTTGGCCTCGCTGAGAAGGGTGGGCGGCTGGTAATCGATGATCGCAAGGTCGGCGGGACGGCCTTCCGCAAGCTCCCCGAGCCGAATCCCGAACTGTCGCTCCGCGATCGCCGGATTGTTTTCCAGCAGCAGCTTTGGCGCCTCCAGGAATGCCACCCGCGGGTCCCGGTTGGCGAGGCGGTGCAACAGATAGGCGCAGCGCATCTGGGCGAGCATATCAGATGCCATACCATCAGTGCCGAGACCGACCAGGATATTCCGCTTCAACAGCTGGAACAGCGGAGTGACGCCCACGGCATTATTCATGTTTGACTCGGGGTTGTGGACTACGCTGGTGTTCGTGGCAGCGATCAGGTCCATTTCCGAGTCGTCGATGTGGACGCAGTGGATAAAGAGCGATTTCGGTCCGGCAGCGCCCATCTTCTCCAGGCGATGGACCGTCGGTATGCCGTACTTCTGGAGGGAATCCTCCCGATCGGCAAGATCCTCCGCCACATGGACATGGCATCCCACGCCCGCATCGTCGGCAATGCCCACGCAGCGCTCGAGCGTCTCATCGGAAAGGGTGAACGACGCATGGAGCCCCATCATCGCCGCGATCTGCCCGTCGCCTTTGCCGATCTTCTTGATGAATCGCTCGTTCTCTTCCACGCCGCCGCCCATGATATTGCGATCCGAGACCTCGTAACATAAGGAGGCACGGATGCCTGCCTGGCGGACAGCGTTTTCGATCAGATCCAGAGAGCCATCGCGCATGCCCGGCGAGGCATGATGATCGATGACGGTCGTCGTCCCGTTGCGGATGCACTCGATCAGAGGGATCTGTGCCGAGAGCGTAATATCTTCTTCATCGAGGGCGCGATCCACTTTCCACCACAGCCTCTCCAGGATTTCTACAAAGTTGGAAGCAGGCTCACCCGGGATCGCCATGCCGCGCGCCATCGTCGAATAAAAGTGATGGTGTGTGCAGATGAAGCCCGGCAGCACCACCTTGCCCGAGCAATCTAGCGTCTCAGCATCCGGGAAGCGCTTCTGCAGCTCGCTGGCGCTCCCGACGGCGATTATGTTCTCTCCTTCGGCCACGACGGAGCCGTTCCAGATTACCTGATTGTTCGGACCGAGGGTCACGACAATCCCGTTTTCGAATCTTGTTGTCATGTTCAATCCTTTCGCTTTGCCAAGAGCTGATTAGTTTTCGACCAGGACCGCGAGCTCTTCCGGCGTGCGGACCCGCATGCTGATCGCGCCGGTGAAGCACTTCTTGGCGCAGATCGAGCAGCCGATGCAGAGCACCGGATCGGAGTGCGGGCGTCCCTGCTCGTCCAATTGTATTGCAAGATAGGGGCAGCGTGCGCAGTTTCCGCAGGAGGTGCAAAGCTCATAATCGAAATCCGAGATCTTCTTGAGCGGGGAGAGCGCCATAAAGTCCGTGATGGGATGCGGCTGGGCAATGCCGATCAGTTGCTTCATATCGCGGAGACCGCGTTCCTGCATCAGGAAGGCAGTGCCGGACTCGAGGTCGCGAATGATGCCATAGCCGTACTTCGTGGCGATTGTACAGAACTGGACGGTCTTGACGCCGAGCGCCAGGAAGTCCATCGCGGCTTTGTAGGTCATGGGTCCGCCATTGCCCGAGATTTCGATGCCCTCCGGGACGGCGTTGGCAAGCGTCAGATAGGAGATGGGTGTCACGCCATCGCCGCTCATGCCAGTCACAACACCCTCTTCCCACACTCGTCCCACCGCCGGGCGGAACGCCAGGGTGGGGAAGGAGTTGGCAAGCGTGATGCCGGCCTTCTTTTCGGGGTACTTGTCGAGCACCTTGCGGATGGCGCGCAGGATGGGCACAATCGATGTAACGGCTGCGGTCAGCTTGAAGAGCTTGGGCACGTCGGGCGAGCCGACTTCCATGATCCAGTCGATGATCCTGGCGGTGAGCGCGGCGTTCTGCGAGACGATATCGCCCTCGGTCCCATCGCCGCCCTGCGGGCAGGACAGGGAGTACTCGATTGCCATCGCGCCTGCCGCTTCGAGCTTGCGCGTGTTGGACTGCCAGCCCTTTTGATCGCACTCCTCCTGACCCGAGACGGGTCCACCGGTCGAGGCGATGGTCAGCCGGTCGGGCCATTGCTCGACCAGTTGCTCCACCTCGCGGCAAATGCGGTCGAGCGGGTGCCCGGAGACGTTGTCCGCATTGCCGTAGGTCAGGGCGTTGAATGTGAACATGTACTCGGAGGGGATGTGGATCGGCACATTGTCGAAGGCGGTCTTCATGATGCCGCCTGCCCAGCCATGCTCATACGCTTGGGTCATCTGCGCCAGGCCGTCGGTGAGCGGCGACGCCGAGAGCAGGTACGGTGACCTGATCTTGCGGCCGAAGAACTCGGTCTCCAGAGAAACTGGAACAGGGTTATAGCCGGGCATCGCAAAATAGGATTTGGTTGCCTTCTTGATCTCTGGCTTTTCCTGTCTCTTGAGCCAGGCATCGATCTCCAGGGCAGTGTTCTTTCCGGAAGCGACGGCTTCCACAACTGTGGTAGGTCCATTCGAGAGGTCCCCTGCGTAGAAAAGACCCTCGGCCGGTTCGCGCGCCACATACGAGCGCATCCCGATCGCCATCACCACGGCGCTGAAATCGGTGCGGAGACTTTCGGTACCCTCCACGTCGCGAACGTTGGCGGGCTTGAAGGGCAGGCCATCGGGAAGTTCGACTTTTTTGGTCTCGAGTCCCACGACAACAGTTCCATCGGTCCGGATCTTGCTGAGGCGAATGCGACCGTTGACTTCGATATCGTATTCGACCAGTTCCTGGCGTTCGGCGGCGGTCAGGGGCATTTCCGCGAGCTTCTCGAGCATGAAGAGCTCGACGTGTGTAGCGCCGCGTTCCCTGGCCGTAATGGCGCAATCCACGGCGGTTGCTCCACCGCCAATGACCGCCACGCGACCGTTGAAGGTAAATGCCTCCTTTTGCGAGAGCAGGTCGACCATCTTGATAGCGAGGTTTTCATTCTCAATGCCGAGCTCGATCGGCTTCCACAGGCCGGTGGTTACACAGACGGCATCGTATCCCTGGGAAAGGAGCTCCTTCGGGTTCTCCACTTTTACGCCGGTCTTTGCGGTGATGTCACCCAGGGAAAGCGCAAACTCGATGTCGCTTTGCACGACACCCTTATCCAGGCGCTGGTCGGGGATGAGGTTCATCATGCCCCCGAGGGAATCACGGCCTTCGTAGATATCCACAGCGTAGCCAAGCTGACCCAACGCAGCAGCAACGCCCAGACCTGCGGGTCCTCCGCCGATGACGGCCACCTTTTTTCCATTCAAAGCTGGCCTGTCGAACTTCGGGATCCCGCCCAGTCGCTTTGCCATCTCGACGAGCGTTGCCTGGACTTTCGGAATATTGATCGAGCCATCGAACTTCTTGCGTGAGCACGCCGCCATACAGAAGCGGTCGGGGCAGACGAGCCCGCAGACCCCTCCGAGCGGATTGCTGCGCATGATCTCGGCCGCGGAGCGCTGGATATCGGAGTGATTTCCAACGCGGGCAGCCATGATGAAATCGAATGGCGAGCAGTTCACCGGGCAGGCGTTCGTGCAGGGCTTTTCCTCACAGTACTCGCAGCGGAGTAGTTCGGTGTGGAGCTGCTGTCTGGTCATTATCCGGGAATCGACGCTACCGTTCTTGTTCATGGAACACCTCAATGGGGAAAGGAGTTGGATTTTTTGTGTCAAAAATCACAAATTTATTATAGCATTTGTCAGACACATACCGAGTGAAAAAACTCCATATCCAGACGGTGTTATGTCACATTAAACAGTATAGTCAAATCCGTGGATAACAAGCCCCGCAGAGGCACTGCTCTGCGGGGAGATTCAAACCAAATCGACCCTCTGAAGTTCACGGTAACTACAGGCGCGAAGGCGAGGCATACAACCCGCGCCGGGTTGTATGCCTAGGATATCTTTGCCAGCTCGAATTTTCGCACCAGCTCCAGATCCTCCGGAAGATCCAGATCCAATCCGAGGGCCGGGAGGTTTACGATCTCGAGCCTCGCACCAGCCTCGATTGCGCGCTGGCAATGACGCTGGAACGAATCTTCTCCAAAATCATACTCGATCAGCCCGGTGGGGGAGATCAGGAGGGCATTCGTGCCTTTCTCATGCCGGTCCGGTGCGATGACCACCACGGGAGGATCGTTCGCCCGTTCGATGAGTGCCAGGATGTCGTCACGCGTCACAAGGGGAAGGTCTGCTGGCAGGATGAGGACTCCGACTGTCGCATAGAGCTGCGCGACGATGGTGGCGCGTTTGAGGGCTGTATTCAGCTCCGGCTGCCCGTCCTCGCGGACGGTCCGCGCCCCGTAATTACGCGCGATGGTCAACGCCTGCGGGTCCCGGCTGATCACCAGGACCTCTTCCACTTCCTTTAGGTCGGAGAATGTTTGGAGGGTGTTTTCCAGTAGCTTGCGATTCAACTCCGTCCGCTCATCTTCCGATAACGTTCCAGCCAGACGTGATTTGCCACGTCGTAGAGGCTTTACAGGGACGATTGCCCAGAGTGTCATACGTTTCTTCCGCCTATAAAATCCAATACAGCATCAGCCAATTGCTTTCTATCATCATGACTTCTCATCAGCGTATTAGTTACAAGCGTACGCATATTCAGGCTCCTGATTTCACCTTCCAATTCCCTATCAAATGTATCCAGCACAAAGCCGGTCACCAGGTCGCAGTAGTGCTTTGCCACCGCCAGGGCCGAGGGCTCGATGCCCATCTCGCGGTACATCTTGGCCGCCGGGCCTTTGACGGTCTGCCCGCCGATGATGGGGGAGATGGCCACCACAGGCCTATCGATTCTCTTAATGACTTTCAACACCGGATCGATGCTTACCCAGGGGTTCGAGGGGCAGAGAATAACTGCGTCCGCGGCTTGAATTGACTCAAGCGCCCCGGGGGCTGGCTCCGCTCTGTCGATTCCCTCGAAGCGAAAGCCCCGGACGCGTGACTCGCAGCGGCGGTGCACGAAGTATTCCTGAAATGCCAGATCGCCGTCTTCGGTTTCGACAACGGTCCGCACCGGCTGGTCGGACATAGGCAGGATTCTCTGATCAATACCCCAGGCTTGACAAAAGTCGTACGTAATTTGCGTCAGCGTTTGCCCCTCTTTGAGTCTGCGAGTTCGTTCGATGTGCGTTCCGAGATCGCGGTCGCCGAGCTGGAACCAGCCGGGTCCGCCCAGCCTGGATGCATTCTCCATTACATGCCAGGTCTCGTCCAACCGTCCCCAGCCTGTGTCCGGGTTTGCCATGCCTGCCAGGGTGTAGCACACGGTATCGAGATCGGGGCAGATAGATAATCCATAGTGCTCAAAGTCATCGCCGGTGTTGACGATCACCGTGAGATCGTTAGGAGGAAGGACCCAGGCGAGGCCGTGAGCAAATTTGGCGCCGCCGACCCCGCCTGCCAAGGCAACAATTTTCACTGCAATGCGCTCCCGCCGCGATTTTGACCGGCCATTGGGGGTGCCAGGCGATATGAATGTCGCGGCACCGGTTGTAAGGCGACATTCATGGCGGCAATCTTCGAGAGGAGATCACGCGTTGTGAGTCTAGTAGAACAGCGAGATACTGGTGACATCTTTTCTTTCGCGCGTCTCAGGACTCTCTGCGGGGTAGCCGACAAAGAACATCGCTTGCGGCTCCCATGTTTCGGGCAAACCCAGCGCCTTCTGAATCGTCTCCTGGGCAAAGAGCGGCGAACAGACCCAGACGCCGCCCAGGCCCTCGGCGTGTGCCGCGAGCAACAGTTGCAGCCCCGCGGCGGCGACCGACTGGACTGCCATCGAGCGCTCCGCTTGCTGGCGCTTTTCGTCGGGGTAGGAGTCCATTTCGCTCATATCCATGCAAAGCACAACCGCGACAGGTGCGGAATTGATCCGGTCTCGTGAGCGACGGAGCTGTGCCTGTATTCTTTCGGGGGATATGCCATCGCGAGCCAGGTCGCGTTCGAAATCCGCAGCCATCGCTTCCGCAAGGTCGGATTTGACGGTTGCATCTCTCAATACAACAAATCTCCACGGCTGACGGTTGTGGGCGGAGGGCGCATACGTAGCAGTGGAGAGGATGCTTTGAATCACGGAATCAGGCACTGGGTCCGGTTCGAATCGCCGGATCGAGCGACGAGTCCGCAGGAAGTGGTGAAGGTCAGTCGCCGTGGAGGTCAAAGTGGATGGGTTTGATGCGGTAGATGATTCGACGCTGTCCCTCCTGATACGTCCACGGTCTGTCATAGTACTTGAGCGAAAGCTGGTTGATGTGCTCATCGGCACCTTCTCGTGTATAACCAACAACTTGACCGCGTATACCCAGATAGCGATCCTGGTTCCCGGGATCCTGAATGACCAGCGCGACCCACGGACGCCTTTTCATGTTCTTATCCTTGACGCGCCCTTCATTGGTATTGATCAAGATATCCTCCTGATCGGTGCTGAACCAGACGGGCGTTACTTGCGGCGAGCCATCGGGCATGATTGTGGCAAGATAGAGCAGGGCTTTTGTCTCGTCTTCGAGTAGATCTCGGAAATCATTTGGAAAGGTCATTTTCCACCATTCGACTCTATACGAAGAGCTTCTCCCTTTTCTTTAAGGACTTGTACGTGTGCCAGCAGGAGTAAGCTCTCCGTCACCTGCCAAGTGTAACAAAGGTGCATAAGATTTCCGTTAGTGTTCCGATTTCTCTGCCGACTTTTACCGGAACAGATCCTGCTCCTTCGGCCGGATCAATTCTGTCAAGGAACCGTCCCGCAGAGGATAAGGGAACCCGCGCACATGGATCACCGGCGTGCCTTCGGCAGCCTGTCCCATCATCAGCGAGGCAGCAGCCGCCAGCTCATCCGCTACGCCCACCTGGGTGATACGTAGCGTGAACCCGAACAGGTCGGGCGTACCACGCAAGTCCTGCACGCCCGGCAGACCCGCAATCCCGATGGTCGCTCCCACCGTGCCGTTACGCCAGGCGCGTCCATGCGAGTCGATGATGAGCACTCCAATGTGTTTACCTGTCCGCGCTTCGATCACCGTGCGGATGGCTTCGGCAGAACGGTCCGGATCGATGGGCAGGAGTAACACCCACTCGGCTGCGTCATCTCCCTCTCCTGCAACATTCGAATGATCGATGCCTGCGTTTGCACAGACGAAACCAAGCCGGTGCTCGACCACGATGGCTCCGGGTCGCGTGCGCAGCACCATGTTGCTTTCCGCCAGAATGAGCTCCACAATACGCGGATCTTTTTCCGTCTGTCGCGCTAACGCAAGCGCTTGCCGGGATGGCGTGACCGTCACGAGGTTCACCGCGCGCCCCTCGGCTTTGGAAATGATCTTTTGGGCGAAGACCAGAATATCGTTGTCTTCGAGCTCGATACGGTTGTCGTGGAGCGCCGCGACAACAATATCCGCCAGGGGATCGCCGTGGCGGATAAGCGGAATGTGCTGCAGAGGGGTCAGAGTCAGGGCAGCCACAGGTTATTCAGACTCAGGGATCTGGTTCCTTGCCCCGGTGATCTTGATGCCCGCATGGGTGGAGCCATACTGTTTGTTGATGTAGATCAGCACACTGGTGAGACCTTCTGCCACAACTGAATTTTCAATCGGACCGGCGTCCCAGCCGGTGAGCCCTGTGGCTTCCACCAGTCTGAGCACTTCGCCGCGGGCTTTCTTGCTTGTGCCCGTGACGAGGACATCACATGCCACATCCTCCTCGCCAAGCAAGTGCTCGTAGGATACGTTCTGGAAGGCGGCAACGACCTCAACGTCTTCTCCGACGATCTCCCGGGCTTCCTGGGCGGCGGAGCCTGCCGGGGGCATCTGTACTTTGCTCACTTTGGGGGGCACCAGAGGTACTGTGACATCCACGAGCAGCTTGCCCTTGAGCGAATCCTTCACGCTTTCCAGCGTACTTCGATGAGCTGCGTAGGGAACCGTAAGGACCACAATGTTCGCCTGTTCAGCGGCCTCGGGATTTGCCATGCCCACCACCGAGGAAGTACCTTCCAGCAATTCCATGATTTCGGAGGCGGCTTTGACTGCTTTTTCGGGGGAACGTGAGCCGATCAGGACGCGGTATCCCGCTTTTGCCCAGCGAAACGCCAATCCCTTGCCTTCCTTGCCTGTCCCGCCCAGTACTGCGATGGTCAACATCAATGTATCGTTCACGTGGCTCTCCTCTTCAAGAATTGTGTTGCGGTGTGTTTCTGCAAGCGCGTCTGCACGGAAAATGGAATTCGTTCTCGAGGCGGGCTGATCAGCCTAATCCAAACTGGTTGGGATGTGGCAACTGGATGCCATTGGCGCCGATCTCTTCGATCGCATAGAAGGCGGCTTCGCGTACTTCGGGATCTTCGCCGTACATGGCGTTGTAGAGGGCGCCGATAATCCCCTCGTTTGCCACGCGCTTGAGGTACGGCAGGGCTGCCAGCCGCTCCTCCGTATCGCCGTGCCGGAAGGCGTTGAGCAATATATCGGTGGCAAGTCCGCCGCGCGGGACCCCCATCTTCTGCTTACCGGCGAACTCTATCAACCAGGGCGACTCCGACGGCGTCGAGAGCGGGCGTGGGATGCGGGGATCGAGATTTTGCATCTGCTCCAGGTACTGCGTGGCAAGGTTGCGCACCGCCCATTGATCGTCTTCCACTTGCATGTGCTGCAGCAATTCCAATGCCCATGGCTCTCCCACGCGGGACAGTCCGTGGACCACTGCCCGGCGCAGCATGATATCGTCGAGTGCCGCGCCTTCCTTCAGCGTGGCGTGGCCTTCGACAGGATCGTTCGCCAGCGCCTCCGCGGCAGCGCGCCGGAGCTCATCGTCGCCCTGGACCAGCGCACGCGCTACACCCTCGAGGGATTTGTCCGTGCCGATCGCGACCAACGCCAGACAGATAGCCCGTCGAACCGAGCCCACGGGCGCCTGGAGCAATTCTTCGAGGGCGGCAATTGCCTTAAGGTCGCGGATTGCTCCACTGCCCAATGCCGCCAGCGGGATCAGCTCGAACGAGCGCGAGCTCAGCAACTGCCGGAAGAGTGTGGCTGCACCCGGATCGCCGCTTGTGGCAAACGCTGCCATCGCTTGCCCGCGCAAGCCCAGCGGCTGGCCCTCACCCTGCAGGATCGTCAGCAAGCAGGCAAACGCTTTGCCGCGCCACGCAGCCTCCTTGGGCGCATCGCGCAGCCAGCGCGCCACTGCAAAGGCACGGCTGTGCAGGGGAAGGTCCGACTGCTTGAGAAGCAGATCCGCGACCGTGGAGGCATCCCCACGCGCGGCGAGATAGCGCAGCGACAACGTCTTGCCATCCCAGTCGGGCAAGCCCAGCAGGGTGGTATCGGCGTGATTGTCGCCGATCGCCTGACCGGCGAGGTAGCCGTTCAGCACCGGATGCAGGAAGCGCATCTTGTTGTTGGGATGCGAAATCAACAGCCCGCTGTCCACCATCTTGCTCAACAGGCCATAGGAGGGTACTGCTTCGCCCGCCTTCGATCTCTTGATACGGATTCGCTGTGAATCGGTCAGCGGGACATCTTCGCCATCGGGCGTCTCGCTGATGGGTTCGGCGCTCTCGAGGGGCCGGTCATCGACAATATCATACTGTTTTACCCAGGAACGCGCCTGGCGCGGATCGAAGACCGGCTGCGATGTCAGAACGGCCTGCATGGCGAGGAGTTCGAGCGCAGCAACAGGTGTCCCACTCGGGGAAACGCGCCGGATATGCGTGGCAATGGCATCCAGCACGCGCGGACCGAGACTATCGCCGGCGTAGGCGGCCCAGGTCTTGAGAGTCAGCTCCAGTGGCGTCAGGAGGCTGGTGTCGCCCGTTAGCCAGGTGTTGAGCAGGAACGGGTCTACCTGTTGAAATCCGGTCTGCGCCCATGTCTCGAGCGCGACGGTCCGTGACCACAGCTCCCCCCACTGCTGGACGAAGTGTGCGCCCTTCTTGGCATCCCAGGCAATCAGCGCCAGTGGATTGAAGCCCAGGCTGATCAAGCCACTGAGCTGTCCGGCGCAGCCGGTCGTGACGATCCGTATCTTTGGATATGCCGGCAACAACGCCTTGAACCAATCCACCACCTGTCCCTGCCCCTGCGGGTCGAGCTCATCGAATCCATCGACGAGCAGGAGCGCCTGTCCGTTCTTGAACGTTTGCTGGATGAATCCCGGCAGACGGCGCAAATCGAAGATCGGCGCGTTCTCGCTGGCTGCGTTGATAATTGGACTGAGGGGATCCCGCGATCCATCGAATGGGAGCTGAAGGTCGGCAACGTGATAGAGATAGGGAACCGCCTCCAGGTCGGAGGTCGGTCCTGCCTTGACGTTGAGGTTGGCAGCCAGAGAAGCGAGATGCGCCAGGGCGACGGTCTTTCCGGCACCGGCTGCGCCCACAATGACCACCTGAGCGCCGCCCGCAATCGCATCAGTCACGCTGAGCGTGGGGGCGCGATAGATCGCAGCAAGCTCAGGCCAGGCGGGCATGTAGGGAAGCGTCTGGGAAATTATATCTTCCTGAATTGGGATGACACCCGGCTCCACACGTGCCGGCGGCGCAATTAGACGCGGCTCCTGCAGAATGTCGTCCAGCGAAAACAGCGAGGCTGCCAGGTGCATCCCCTGGGCGCGGCGCAACGTGCCGCGGCGGAGGTTGTCCTCCAGTCCGCTCGTACGGCGGGTATGCGCCGCCTGGCGCTTTTCCTTCGCGCTCTCGCGAACCTGACGGAACAACGGTCGCATCCGGTTCAAGAGCCAGACGAAGAAGATCCCGACGGCAAAACCGAATAAGAATGAGAAGGGGTCAGGCGGAAGGGTGATTTGCATCTATGAGACCATCAAGCCCGTTAATTGGCGAACAAGATTCGCCCACAGGTAGGGCAGTGATATAGCTGGCTGGTCGAGCGGGCGCTCTGCTGTTGTGAGGCCGTCAGTGTTGTGCCGCATGCTTCACAGGCTTGATCGGCAATTGAGGTAATGGCGATGCCGCGCTTTTGGCGGCGAAGCTGCTCGTAATCGTTGAGAGCTTGCGCGGCAATATCTTTTACCACCGCTTGTCGCTCAGAATTCAATCGTTCCAGATCCCTGCGCAGGGATTCACTTTCCCCGGTCAGGTCCCTGTTCTGATCTTTCAGGTTGGACTGCACGTGGTCCAGCCTGGTCTGAGCGATCTGCAAATCCTTCTCTGCCGATTCCACGGCAAGCATGGCTTCCAGCTGGCGCTCCTCCAGAGTCTCCAGATGGCGCTTCAGGGAAGCCGCATCTTTTTGGAGGTCCTGTAATTCCTTCGGGTTATGGACTCTGCCTCCGTAAAGACTGGCTTCGGTCTGTTCAATTTTGATGCGCTGTTTTTCCACTTCGGATTCACTCAGCTTGAGCAGGCGTTCCGCCTCATGGTGACTCGTCCTGGCTGTGGCTAGGCTATCACTGGCAAGGCGCAACTCCGCGTCGTTTTCAAGGATATGCTGGATGTTTCTTAACCGCGCCTGGATCTGATCGATCTGGCTATCCACCTGTTGCAGACGATACAATCCCAGTGCGGCGCTCATGGTTCGATTATACCCTTACGAGCCTCGATTATCCGAATGCCTACGGGGTGGAAATGTTATAGTAATTATAGACTGCCTGCGACATCTGCGCGAATAGCTCCGAGACCGGCTCCCAGACTGTTTGCACTGGATGGTAGGCATAGATCACAAGCACGTAATTGCCGCCCGGCGTGTAGACGATGGCAGCGTCGCTGATGTTCTGTATGACGCCCGAGGCGGGCTCGCTGATCCAGCCGTGCTTGTGAGCCACCTGCGTCCCCTCCGGGACGCCGGCTTCGATCAAGACGCCGATCTTGTCGGATGCCA
>DAITPI010000033.1:0-18078 GCA_036833655.1 Anaerolineales bacterium
GTTCGCACAGACCACGGTGCGCATCTCCTGGCGAGTGAACGTTGTCCAGTCCTTGCCCTGTGCCTTGAGCGCCTCATTGAGTGCAGGATTGGTCACGATTAGACGCATCGTGCCGGCCTCATGGCAGTTCGCGCAGCCGATCGGCTCTTCAATGCGCCCGCCCATCTCCATGAATGACATCTTGTCGAATTCTGCCATGCCCATCTCATCCCACAATGCCGGATTATTGGAGGACTTGCATGAGTAACAGGTGGCCGGCGTGTGTTTTGGATCGTCCGGATTCAGGTTGAGACGCTTGGTGTTGCGGACATCTTCAAGGGCGTTCAAGTGCCCGCGGTCATCGTTGTACTCCTTGCTGAACGAATAGCCCGCGAACAGGATCAGCTGGCGCGGATCGCGTTCCAGCCAGGAGAACTTGGAGGAGCCTCCATAGGTGGTGTCGACGTTGTTTGTCTTGGTCTTCTGGAGAGTGGACCACTGGTTCGGGAAGTTCTCTCCCCATAGCTTGGAATCAGGCTCCATTGGCTTGATCTCAACCAGCTGTTGGAAGGCGCGTTGCTGAGGCGGCTGGTTCCGCATGAATGTCAGCACGCCGACCAGGGCGACAGCCAGCACCACGATTACGCCGACCAGGATCAGAGTCATGTATTTTTTCATGGATGCATTCTCCTTGATAGAGATTTACTTGGCAGGATAGAGGACCGAGTCTTGAAAGGGAGCCCCCGAAGCGCCGCGCGTGCCGTGTGCAACAGCCCGATGGCAGTCCCAGCAGTAGCGGTCGAAGGGCTGGGGACCCATGACCACATTCTCCACTGTGGACGCATGGCAGCGGATGCAATTCGTTTGAATAATGCTCTTGGTCTTTTCGCTGGCACGGATGGCAACCGGAATATTCCCCGTGGTAAAAGCATAGACATCCTTGGCGCCCTGCCGGCCCTTTTCCAGGTAGTAGGCTGCAATATTCTCGTGCGGCAGGTGACAGTCCACACATTCGGTGACCTTCTCGTGCGGTGCGTGGTACCAGTTTTCGTACTGGGAGTCCATCACATGGCAGTTTGCACAGGTCTCCGGTGCGCTGCCCCCATAAGCGGGCGCGTCGGTCACATAGACAAAAAATCCTAAAGCGATGACCGCTGCCGCTATCGCAATGAAGAAGGGAAGTTTGGACATGGAAATCCTCTAGGCGATTTAACTGGGCTAACTATAAAACAATTGAATGATTTATATTGTGACTTATATCACATTCTAGCCTGAAATCTTAAACCAGGATTAGTCCCCAAATTTACCTATTTATGTCCGATTTGAAAAGTGACTTTCTTCATAATGTCCAGGTGATCCCTTTCCTGCGGGCTGGCATCTCCTGATCGATACGCATTCCCCCGGTCTATGGGTAGTACAGCCGGCCCTTCCATGTTACCCCTTTGCCAGAAAGCACTCTCCACGTGGAGGAGAGCATCATCGCCGCAAAGACGGCGGCGCCGAGGGGAAGCGTGAAGCCGTACCCTGGGGAAATGCCCATTCCACTGGCTACCCGTGCCCGCACAGAGATCACGGTCGCCCACAAAACAAATGACTCAAGAACGACCACCACTGCCTGCCAGCCGCCGCCACGCAAAAGCCAGAGGAGACCGAGCAGGGGCCAGAGCGGCAGGATGAGGGCTGCCACCAGCGCCAGGAAGGCGCCGAGCGCGCCCAACATCATCAGCGAAGGGCGATCGCTCAATCCCAGGTAGATATTTTTGGTCCAGCCTTCCCACATCTCGGGCAGGGAGGTGTACATGCGAGTCCTCGCCACGGCAGACCCGTCCGCGATGATCAGCCGGTAGCCCTTCCACTTGACCTGCTCCGAAATCGCCTTATCTTCCACGATCTTGTCCTTGACGCTTTCGTGTCCGCCGATCGCATCGTAGACCGAGCGCTTGATCATGATGAACTGGCCGTTGGCAATTGCATCCCGCCGCGCTGGATCGTTGACCTTGCGCGGCGAGAAGCCAACAGAGAGGGCGGTCATCACGATTGGCATTACGACCTTCTCCCAGAAGGATCCCAGGATCTGAAAAGTCATAATAGTGAACATGTCTGCGCGCGTCTCGAGCGCTCTGGCATAACAGGAGGAGAGAGTCGCGGGGGATAGGAAGGTGTCTGCATCCACGAAGCACAACCACCCATCCGAAGCGCGCTGCGCCGCCCTCGCTGCCTGGAAAAGAGCATGGGGCTTGCCTGCCCATCCTTCGGGGAGATCGGATCCCCGGATCACTGTAAGTCGCGGATCGCGTGCTGCAAGCTGCTGAAGGATCTGCGGCGTGCCGTCCGTGGAGCGGTCGTCCAATACGATCACTTCCAGGTTGGGATAATCCTGCCCCAGGATGGATTCGACACACGGACGGATATTGCGCTCCTCATTCCTGGCAGGAATACAGACGGAGATCAGCGGCGCATCGAGGGGAGGAGCCACAGGCGCGACGACAATATCCAGATGGTACTGGTTGTGAAGCCAGTAGACGATCAATAGCCCGATGAGAAAAAGGGCAGTCGAGAAATAGAAATAAATCATGGGTTTCAGAGATATGGCGAGCCAGATGGAGGCAGAAGCAGATGTCGAATCGAGCACCGGCTTGCAGTATGCGGCTCGTGATGCTTTGCATCACCGCACTCCGCTGGCCGCGAGGCTAGATAATCCGGATCGCGGAGCCGCGGTCGGTCTTCTCTACTTCGATGCGGGTCGGGAAGGCATCCTTGAGCTCGTCGAGATGCGTGATGACCAGGATCTTGGCGAAGTCATGTTTGACCAGGTTAATCGCCTCGATCAGGCGCTGCCGGCCCTGCGTGTCCTGCGAGCCAAAGCCTTCGTCGATGACCAGCGTCTGCAGGCGCGCCCCTTTGCGTTGTGCCAGGATCTTGGAGAGCGCCAGCCGGATGGCAAAATTGACGCGGAAGGCTTCGCCTCCGGAGTACATCTCGTAATTTCGTGTCCCCGCCGTGTCGCTGATCTGGATATCGAGAGTCTCGCGCAGGTCGTCGCGGCGCTTGTCCTTATATTCTGCCTGCGTGACAAAGCGGATCGACATGTGCCCATCGGACAGACGATCGAGCAGCTCGTTTGCCTTGTCCTCGATCTGGGGTAGCGCCTGCTCGATCAACAAAGCCGGGACCCCATCCTTGCCGAAGGCGCGTTCGAGGGTGCGGTGGCGGGAGATCTGTTTTTGCAGCTCCTCGCAGCCTTTTTCGAAATTTGCCCGGCGCTGCCGCTGCGTCTCGAGAATATCGACGCGCTGCTGCGCGCCGCCCAGCTCGCTGCGCGTCTTGTTCTCTGCCTCCCGCAGGCGAAAAAGCTCCCGTTCGGCGGTATCCAGATCCGGCGCGCCGGCTTCCGCAGCTTGCAAGTTTGCCTGCGCCGTCTCATGGTCGGCCTCGAGGGTCGCGATCTCTGCTTCGCGATTCTTGATCTCCGTTTTCAGGTTCGAGATCTCGCTCTCGATCTGCTTGCTCACTTCCCTGGCGGATTTCAAGTTTCCATACTCTTCTTCCACTTCGCGCAGCTCGATCTCCTTTTCACGGGCGGCAGCATGCGCAGAGACATCGTAGCCGAGATTTTCCAGCTCCTTGTCCAGCTTCGCCAACTGCTTCTGCTCTTCCCGGGCGTATTTACTGGTCGCCAGTATCTTTTCCACCTCTTCCAGGCGCTTGCTTCCCGAAGATTCCCACTCGTTCGCCAGCGCTTGCAGCGTGTCCAGACGTTCGGTCAGCTGGGAGATCTCACTCGCATACCGCAGGCGTTCGTCTTCTGCCGAGCTCAGGCCGGCAATCTCCGTCTCATAGCTGGTGATCTGCCTCGCCAGCTCGACTGCCTCCGCCTGGTTGGCGCGGAACCGGTCACCCTCCTGTTTACCATCCCGTTCCAGCTGGACCAGCGTCGCCAGACGATGTTCGGGCGATAGCTCCTGCCCGCACAGTGGGCAGGAGGCTCCGTCCGCGGCGCGCAGAGAGTCGATGCGCTCTTTAAGCTCGTTCATATCCTGCTTCAGGGCATCGTTCTCTGCCTTGAGCTCCGCCTGTCGTTCGCGAGCGGCGTTTCTCGCCTGCTCCAGCGCCGTGCGTTCCCGGATACGCTGCTCGGCTTGCCCGAGCAGGTTCCTGGTGGAGTCGATCTGCAGCTCCAGCTCCGCGATTCCCTGCAACTGGTCATGCGTAGCGGCAGCCTGGTCACGTAGCCCTTCGAGCTCCTGTTCCAGACGAGCTTTCTCCACGGCGATCTGCTCGAGCAGAGGCACACGGTCTTTCTCGTATTCCCGGAACTGGGATGCCAGGCCCTCCAATTTTTCCAACTCTTTGCGCGACTTTTGCCAGGCTTTATGCGCTGCCTCGATGTCGCGGGCGCGATGGACGAGATCCAGGTAGGAGTCGCGCTCCGTCTGTCTGGCGGCCAGACGGTCCTCCAGGCCGGTCAGGGCCGAACGCGAGCGCTCGAGTCCATCGGCGAGCATGGCGGTTATTTTGCGCTGTTCATCGATCAGCGCCGCGTTCCGCTTAATGTTCTCGAGAATGGATTCCTGTGCCGTGCGCGCTGCCATGAGCTGCTTGAGACTGGCTTCCAGCTCTGCCAACCTTGCCTTGCGTAGATCCTCCTCAGCAAGCTCAGCGTCGATCTCACGGATGCGGCCTTCGATCTCATCCACTTCATGTTCCAGCTGTTTCCTTTTTTCGGCGGTCCGGTTCTTGTACTCTTCCCACATTTCCAGCCCCAGGATGTTGCTCAGCACTTCCTTGCGGCGCGTCGCATTCTGCTGCGTGAACTGGTCGGCCTTGCCCTGCAAGAAGAACGAGGCATTGACGAAGGTATCGAAATCCAGGTGCAGGGTTTGCTCAATGCGCGCCTGCGTCTCACGCGTGGTTTTTTCGGTAAGCGGCTTCCAGCCGTTCTGCGTGCGCACCTGGAACTCGAGCAAGGTGTTCTTGTTGCGCGGCAGGGTGCGCTGGACGCGATAGGTGTTGTCTTCGTGTTGGAATGTAAATGCGATCTCTGCAGCTTTGATATCGGGGCGCAGGTTGATCACGTCACTGCTTTTGCCGCGCGCTTCCCCGAACAGGCTCCATGTAATCGCATCGAGCAGCGAGGATTTGCCGGCGCCGTTGTGTCCGGAAATGCATGCCAGCTCAATTGGCGTGAAGTCGAGCTCCACGGTATCGTGATAGGAGAGGAATCCGGAAATACGTAAGTAAAGGGGGATCATACTTGATTATTGTACCTGTTATTGCACATTTGTTCTGTGAATGCGATAGATTATAATCGAAGCGTTATGTTCGAAGCATCAGACCCGGTCGCGCGCCGCCGACTTGCATTGCTCGCCATCACGCTTGCAACAATTCCCTGTTATTGCATCGGATGGATAGCGATCGCTCTCGCGCCGACCCCCTCGAGCATAACGCCGACCCTGACCGAAACCGCCACGATCCAGCCCACGGTGACCCTCACGCAGACGCCTCCGATCTTGACGGGTACGGCGACAAATACGCTCACAATGACTGCCAGTCCCACGGCGACTCAGACCACGACCATTACGTCGACGCTGACAGCCTCCCCACTGCCCACCTTCACTGCCTCGGTCACGATGACAGCTTCCCTGATCCCGACTTTTACAGCGTCGGTGACGCCGAGCCTGACGTATACACCCAGCGATACCGCTTCGCCGACGGTCACGGACACCGCCACGATCACACCCTTCCCATAGATGACCGACATCCTTCCCTTCCTGAAGTCACTGATCTCGGTTTCAGGTCTATCTGGCTATGAAACGCCCGTTGCCCGGCTCATCGAGGAGAAGTGGCGTCCGCTTGTCGATGAGACCAGCATCAGCCGGGTTGGCTCGGTGCACGGGCTCAAGAAGGGCACCGGGCAGACGTCCCGTCCCTCGCTGATGATCGCCACGCATATGGACGCGATCGGGATGCAGGTCTCGGCGATCGTGGATGGTTTTCTGCACATTGCCAGCGTTGGAGGCGTCGATGTGCGCGTGCTGCCCGGCGCAGAAGTCACCGTCCATGCCTCGGGCAGCGGCGAGGAGTTGCCTGCCGTGGTTGTGATGCCGCCAGCGCGCTTCCTGCCGGAGTCCGCTCGCAGCGGTTATCCGGATATCCGCTATCTCCTGGTGGATACAGGTCTGCTGCCACGTGATGTGGAGAGAAAAGTGCGGGTCGGCGATCTGGTCTCGTTTGCCAATCCGCCCATCGATCTGGCCGGGGATGTGATCTCTGGGCATTCCCTCGACAACCGCGCTTCAGTCGCCGCGCTGACCGCCTGTCTCGAGGAGCTGCAGAACAAGCCGCATCGCTGGGATGTGTGGGCCGTGGCAACCGTACAGGAGGAAGTTAGCTATCTGGGCGCTTATAGCTCGGCGTTTGCGATCCGCCCGCAGCTTGCCATCGTCGTGGATGGAGGCTTTGCCAAGGGACCGGGCACGAACGGCTGGGAGACCTTTGCGATGGGCAAGGGCGTGGGTCTCGGGATCGGTGCGAACATACACCCGTTCCTGCATGCCAGGCTCAAGGATCTGGCGGAGCGCCTCGAGATCCCCTGGTTTGTCGACGTCATGCCAACCCATTCGGGTACGGACGCGTTCGCGATCCAGATCACGGCGGAAGGCATCCCAACGGCGCTGGTGGAGTTTCCGATCCGCTACATGCATACGACTGTGGAAGCGGCAGCTGTAAAGGATATCCAGCGCGCCGGCCGGCTGCTTGCCGAGTTCGTTTCTGCCCTCGAGGCAGACTTTTTGGATACGATCATCTGGGAGTAGGGAGAGCAGGCAGTGGATGCCTCAAGGGATGTATGCCGACGTTTGGGAACACTCAACTGAAACTTCTTGAGAAGCTCTGCAATGCCATCGCGGTCTCCGGCGAGGAGGGCGAGGTCCGCCGGATTGTGCTGGAGGAGGTGGAGCTGTACGCGCAGGAAGTCAAAGTAGACGCGCTGGGCAGTGTGCTGGCAACCCGCCGCGGCCGAGGACGGAACCGCCTGCGAGTGATGGTCGACGCACACATGGACGAGGTGGGACTGATCGTCGTTGCCGAGGACGGCGAGGGTCTCTATCGCTTTGAGTCAGTCGGCGGCATCGACGTCCGGCATCTGGTCGGAAAGCAGCTTTTTGTAGGCAAGGAGCGTCAGCCCGCGGTCATCGGTGCGAGACCTGTCCACTTGCTGAAGCCGGACGAGTATCTGAAAAAAATCTCACTCGATGCCTTACGTCTCGATCTAGGCCCCGGCGGCAAGGCAAAGGTTGGGGATCGCGCCGGTTTTGCCACCCGCTTCCGGCGCGTGGGACCCTCCATCATGGCGAAGTCCATTGACGATCGCATTGGGGTAGCAACCTTGATCGAGCTGTTCAAGCAGGCGCCGCCGAACATTGACCTGTGCGCGGCATTCTCCGTTCAGGAGGAGATCGGTCTGCGCGGCGCCCAGGTGGCTGCACAGTACTTTCAGCCCGATCTTGCCATTGTCGTCGATTCCACGCCGGCGAATGATCTGCCCTTATACGATGGCGGCGAAAATATGAGCTACAACACCCGGCTTGGGCTGGGTCCCGCCATCTACATCGCCGATGGATCCACCATCCACGACCCGCGGTTGGTCCGGTTCCTGCAGGAAACGGCGGAAGCGGAAGAGATCCCGTACCAGTTCCGCCAGCCCGGCGGCGGCGGCACGGACTCGGGCGCGATCCAGCGTTCGTTGGCAGGGATCCCGACCGTCTCGGTTTCGGTTCCGCATCGCTACACCCATTCGCCGGTGAGCCTTGCCCGCCTCGACGACTGGAAGAATACCATCAACTTGTTGCATGCTGCCTTGAAGCGCATCACGCCCAGGCTGTTATCCGCTCGTTAGGGTCTTTATTCGTGTCACAGGTTTACTTTATTTGTAGGTGAAACATGAAGGGATTCATTAATCTGGTCGGTTCCGGTGAATATCTGCCTGTTATGAACGATGTCGATCGCTACCTGCTCGACACTCTTGCTCTGACCGGGCGAAAGCCGCGCGTGGCCTGCCTGCCGACCGCCGCGGGTCGCGAAGGAGATGTCAGCGTAAATCGCTGGCTGAGCATGGGCGTGCAGCATTTTCAGGATCTGGGTGCAGACGTCAGCGCGGTGCGCGTCATCAACCGCCAGACCGCCGACGACCCGCAGTGGGAACCGGTTCTCGAACGCGCGGACCTGATCTACTTCTCGGGCGGCGATCCGAGTTATTTATATGACACGATGCAGGGGAGCTGTGCCTGGAAGGCTGCCCAGCGCGCCTGGGAGCGGGGCGCGATCTATGCCGGTTGCTCGGCGGGCGCCATGATCCTCGGCAAACGCGTGCCCAGCTTCCGCCTGGCCGGCACACAGGCTGGCTTTGGCATCGTGCCCGCTACCTATATCGTCCCGCACTTCGATGCCATCCCCGGCATCTGGAAGCCGATCGTCTTTGGCTTGCAGCGTCAGCTTGGGACGGGCGAGCGGATGATCGGTATTGACGAGAATACAGCCCTGATCGGCAGGCTCGACGAGGAATGGCAGGTCATGGGCAAGGGCAAAGTGCATATCTTTATGCGGAGCGGCAAAGCAACCTATTCTCCAGGTGATCGCCTCCGGTTGAGCTAGATCTTTCTCCGTGCTCGCAGAAGGAACATTTGTGAAAAAACTCCTCCAAACACTCACCGAAACCTTTGGTCCCTCCGGCTACGAAGACAACGTGCGCGCGATCGTCCGCGCAGAAGTGGGATCGCTTGCAGACGAGCTCCGCGTGGATGCACTGGGCAACCTGATCGTCCATAAACATCCCACCACCGGTGTCAGGAATGCCAAGAGGATCATGGTCGCCGCTCACATGGACGAGATCGGCGTGATCGTCAGCCATGTAGATGAAAACGGCTTTGTGCGCTTCTCGCCGATCGGCAGCGTCATCCGTCGGTATATGTTGGGAGGTCGGCTCCGCTTTCTGAATGGAACCCAGGGAGTCATCGGGTTCGATCGCCTGGATAACTTCAACGAAGTCCCGTCGCTCGATAAGATCTACATCGATGTGGGCGCCACCAGCCGAAACGATTGCCCCGTGCGGGTTGGCGATGTCGCCGCATTCGACCGCCCGTACACTGAGCTGGGCAACCGGCTGGTTGCGAAATCGATGGACAACCGCGTCGGCGTCCTGGTGGCAATCGAGACTCTGCGCGGGCTCAAGTCCACGCCGCACGATGTCTACATGGTGTTCACCACACAGGAGGAAGTGGGTACGCGCGGCGCAGCTACCTCCGCCTACGGCGTGGATCCGGACATCGGCATCGCCCTGGATGTGACCCCAACGGGAGACACGCCCAATGCGCACAAGGTGGAAATGGCGCTTGGCAAGGGTCCCTGCATCAAGATCCAGGATGTCGGCATGATCGCGGACCCGCGCATTGTCCAGTGGATGATCCGCGCTGCAGAGAAGAACCGGATTCCCTATCAGCGTGAAGTCCTCCTGAGTGGAGGCACGGAGGCCAGAGCGATCCAGGTTGCTCGCGCCGGCGTGCCCTCCGGGAGCATCTCTGTGCCGGCGCGTTATGTTCACTCGCCGTCCGAGATGGTGGACTTTGCCGATGTGCAGAATACGGTTCGGCTGTTGACGGCCGTATTGCGTACACCGGTCGAGCTGTCATGATGCCACGCGTGCTCCGGCTCGTTTTTTCGGCGATCCTGCTTCTGAGTGCAGGGTGTGCCTCGCTCGATCCACTTTTTGCCGCGCTCACGCCTGTTGCGCCACCGACACGAGCCCCCACGCGTACACCGGCGCCAACCGCCACGGAGACCCCTGTGCCTCCGTCCGAGGCGCCTCTCCTGCGGATCTGGTTGCCTCCCCAGTTCAACCCTGCCAGCGGGAACGAGGCCGCTAACCTGCTCGGCAAGCGCCTGGCGGAATTTCAGAAGGGACACCCGGGCGTTAAGCTGGACGTGCGGTTGCGAAAATCGAGTGACGAGGACAACATTGTCGATTTTCTGGCTCTCACAAACCTTGCCGCGCCGGCCGCGTTGCCCGATCTGGTATTGCTCTCGCGCCCGGACCTGGAATCCGCGGCGTTGCGAGGCTTGCTCCACCCGATCGATGGCTTGTCCAATTCGCTGGAGGATCCCAACTGGTTTACTTATGCCCAGCAGCTGGCACACATCCAGAACACGGGATATGGATTCACATTCGCCGGCGACGCCCTTGTGCTGATTTATTATCCGGAGCTGGGAACGCTTGTCAACTGGGAGGACGTACTGGCGAGTGAGGGACAGCTGGTCTTCCCGGCAGGCGATGAACGGGGGCTTGTCGGTTTGTCACTCTACGCCTCTGCGGGAGGCGAGATCCTGGATGCGCAGGGGATGCCCACGCTCGAGGAGGAGCCGCTGACAAAGGTATTGACTTTGCTTGCGGATGGACGATCCAAAGAGATCTTCCCAGCATCGCTCGCAAACATCACGACCGAGGGACAGACCCTGCAAATCTATCGAAGCGGCAATGCCAACAAAGCCCTGATCTGGATCCTGAACTATCGTCCCAGCGAGGATGGCGCGCTCGCGCCCTTGCCGGGCCTGGGCGAGGAGCCTTTTTCGTATGCGTCCGGCTGGGTGTGGGCACTGGCAGGCTCCCAGCCGGAGAACCAGCAGGTGGCTGTCGAGCTGGCGGAATTCCTGGTGCAGGATCCCTTCATCGGCGAATGGACGCGCGCGACCGGTTATATCCCGTCGCGTCCCTCGAGTGTCCGGGACGTGGACCGGACGCTGGCGGCGATCCTGGAGTCGGCGCATCCGATCCCTTCTAACGATGTCATGGCGGTCCTGGGTCCACTGATGCAGGAAGCGCTGACCCGAGTCCTGAACGGCGAATCGCCACAGACGGTGGCAGGCAGTGTGGTGCAGAAGCTTCGCTAGTTCTTCGAAATGATGCTGGCTGAAAAGAAACAGGCGCCCGAATGGACGCCTGTTTTGCATCTGGTTCGTTCTTTAGATCACCCAGGCCCAAAGCATCCAGAAGCCGATCATTGCCAGCCCGATCATAAAGCGCACTCCAAATGCCCAGCCCCAACCGATCATGTACGCCCTGGTCGAGTCTACGGCCGCTGCGCGGTCTTTCAGCCTCTGCACCTCCGCCAGGAACATGCCAACGGGCGCTGCCACCAGGCCGATCAGCGGGGTAAAGAAAATGCTGGCAATGATTCCCGCTGCGAACGCCAGGAGGATGGAACTCCACGGCACATATTTATCGCGCATTTTTCGAGCGATGATGATGTTATCCGCAATACTACCGAGGATCATCAGGAGCGTGATGATTCCGAACAGGAGCCAGTGCCAGCCGGTCATATTGCCGGCGGCATTCTGGATCAGCGCATAGACCAGCGTTCCCAGCCACATAATGACCAGGCCTGGAAAGACGGGGACGATCAAACCCAGAAGGCCGACGATCAGGGCAAGCAGTGTGAGCGTTTCCAGCACTACTTGCAGGAAAAGTTCGAGCTCAGGGGTCATTTGATTATATCCACTCCGCCCATCCACGGGCGGAGCACCTCGGGCACCACGATCGAGCCATCGGCTTGCTGGTTGTTCTCCATGACGGCAATCAACGTGCGGGGCAGTCCCAGTCCCGATCCGTTCAGCGTGTGCAGGAAGCGAGCCTTGCCTCCATCGGCGGGTCGGTACTTAATATTCGCACGCCGCGCCTGGAAGTCGCGCACGTTCGACACCGATGAGACTTCGAGCCATTCGTTGCAGCCGGCTGCCCAGACCTCGATATCGTAAGTGATGGCGGAATTGAAGCCGATATCTCCCGTACAAAGCTGCTTCACGCGATAGGTCAACCCCAGGGCAGCACAGGTGGCTTCGGCGTCCTCACGCATCCGCTCCAGGAGTGCATCCGACTCTTCCGGCCTGGCATACATATACATCTCGACCTTGTCGAACTGGTGGCCACGTTTGATGCCGCGTACATCGCGTCCGGCGCTCATTTTCTCGCGCCGGAAGCACGGCGTGTATGCCGTGTAAAGGAGCGGCAGCTGTGCCTCGTCCAGGATCTCGTCCATGTGCATGCCAGTCAATGGGACTTCGGCGGTCGGCACGAAATAGAGATCCTCTTCGTGATCCTTGTAGAGATTGTCGGCGAACTTCGGCAGCTGACCGGCGCCGAATACAGTCTCTGTCCTCACCATGAAGGGCAGATAACGTTCGCTATAGCCCTGGCGGATATGCAGGTCGAGCATGAAGGCGATCAAGGCCCTCTGCAGGCGGGCGCCGGGACCGTTTAGCACGTAGAAGCGCGAGCCCGTGATCTTGCTGCCGCGCTCGAAGTCGAGGATGCCGAGCGCAGGTCCCAGGTCCCAGTGAGGCTTGGGCTCGAAGTCGAACTCTGGCAGCTGTCCCACGGTCCGGATGACGACGTTCTCCTCTTCGCTCGCGCCCACTGGCGTCCGTTCGTCGGGGATGTTGGGGATGCTGGCTGTCAGGCGATTCAAATCCGCCTCGACTTCAGCCACTTCCCGGTCGAGCGCGCTGATCTTATTTCCCACTTCGCGCATGGATGTGATCTTTGCCTGGCGCTCGGCAGGATCCTTCACACCTGCACTTGCGCCAGGTGCAAGTGTTTTGCCGATCTCCTTGGAGACCGCATTGCGCTCCGCTTTGAGAGCCTCTACCTGCGTGAGCAGAGCGCGACGTTTCTCGTCGAGCCTCAGGATCTCGTCGACGGGCGCGGCGTCCATCTGGCGGTTCTTCAGCGCCGTGCGGACCAGATCGGGCTTTTCACGAATCAAATTCAGATCTAACATGTTGCACCTCCGATGTGCGGAATAGAATACGCCCCCGGTCCATTGCAGGACGAGGGGGCGTCTCGTGGTGCCACCTGCTTTACCCCCACCGTCCCGCCTACAGCGGTCCACCTCCCCCAAATTCGACATGAGAAACCTGGGGCCAACCAAACTTCTAGCGTCGAATTTGGGGGAGGCCGGGAAGGGGCCTCTCGGATTGCGCTATAACGGGCGCTCGCGTCCCTCTTACGGCTGTTCGCTTACGGACAACGGAAGTCGTCACTGCAGCTGGCAGCCCCTGCGAGGGCAAGGGTGAAGTGGATTTCGCTGTCTGCCCGGCCATCTCACACCGCCCGATGGCTCTCTGAACGGTTCAACAGCTACTTGTCTTCACGCTGTCTTATTGGGCGTGATTATACACTCCTGAAGGAGGGTGTCAAGCACGCCGAGTTTCATATAATTGGGTATTCCACTTCGCCGGAGGAGAGATGACAATCGAGTTGCTCCATTATTCAGCATTGGAAGAAAAGGATCTGCGCCTGCTCGGAAAACGGTCGCAGGATGGCATCCAGAGCCAGCTGTTCGTGATCCAGACGCCGTTTGGTTACCGCCGTGTGGCGGAGCTATTCCGTCCCGAGCAGGAAGGATCGCACGCCGCGATTTTGTACGTCCACTGGTACGAGCCGGAATCGCCTGACTCGAACCGCACGCAGTTCGAAGAGGAAGCCCGCGAGATGGCGAGCGCGGGCGCCGTCTGTCTGTTAGTTGAGACGCTCTGGTCGGACCGGGATTTCTTCCTCAAGCGCACACAGGCGGAGGATTTGCAGAACTCGATCGAAGAAGTCGTAAACCTCCGCCGGGCAATGGACCTGCTCCTGTCGCAGCCCGATATCGACCCCGCACGTTTTGGTTGCGTCGGTCACGATTTTGGTGGGATGTATGGTGTGCTGGCTGGCAGTCTGGACCGCCGTCCCACGCACTATGTGGTGATGGCAGCAACGCCCCGCTTCCCGGACTGGTACCTGTACCTGCCCCGGCTGGAGGGGGAGAGCCGCCAGGAATTCATCCGCCAGATGGCTGAGATCGATCCGATTACGCAGGTTCCCAACCTGGCACCTGCTGAGCTGTTCTTCCAGTTCGCGACCGATGATTTCCATGTCCCAAAAGAGCGGGCGCAGGAGTTCTTTGCTGCTGCGAACGATCCCAAAGAGATGAAATGGTATCAGGCAGGGCACGGCCTGCACGAGGATGCCACCCGTGACCGCAGGATCTGGCTGAAGCAGAAGTTGGGACTGACCTAGGTAAACGTAATCCAGCCCTGGTTCAGAGCAATTCACCCGCGGCGCGAGCCTGGCCGGGCATTGAAAGCGCGCCTAATGCCTACATCCGCGAAGTTGATTGTTCTTTCTATACGCAAGTTGTGGTATATTTTGGCTGGAGCAAAATCATATGAATGAACGGATTTTGATTATCGAAGACGATCAGCAAATATTGAAGCTGCTTCAGCGCGGCCTGGCTTACGAAGGTTACACGGTCGACACAGCCACAGATGGCCGCATGGGATTGATCCTGGCGCGCGATCACACGCCTGACCTTGTGATCCTTGACTGGATGCTCCCTGGCATGGATGGGTTGGAGGTCTGTCACCGTCTGCGCACGGGTGGCTCCATCCCAATCCTGATGTTGACTGCCAAAGATACCGTCCAGGACCGCATCCAGGGGCTGGACGCGGGTGCCGACGATTACATGGTAAAGCCCTTTAACCTGGATGAGCTGCTGGCGCGCGTCCGCGCTCTCCTCCGCCGGACCCAGCCCGAGCGTGTGCCGGTCCTGAAATTTGCCGACCTGACGCTGGATACCGGCTCGCGGCAGGCTTCGCGCGGCAACCGCCAGATTTCCCTGACCGCCAAAGAATATGAATTGCTCGAGTTGTTCCTGCGCCATCCCAAGCAGGTGCTGACCCGCGAAGTCATTTTCGATCGGGTCTGGGGTTACGATTTTGGCGGCGAGAGCAACGTTCTGGAAGTCTATATCCGTTATCTGCGCCAGAAGCTGGAAGGAGAGGGCGAGGCTCGCCTGATCCATACGGTGCGCGGTGTCGGATACGTCCTGCGCGAAAACCCATAAATCGCCAATCATAACTACATAAATCGTGTCTCTTCGGCTCCGCCTGACTCTGCTGTATTCCACGCTCATGGGCGGCATCTTGCTTGTCATCAGTGCGGCAGTGATCATCGTTGTCACTGCCCTGTTGTTTAACGACACAGATAACAAGCTTGCCGCCGCGCAGGAAGTCATCTTGCAGAAGATGCAGGTCAATGAGCTGGGGAAGATCCAGATCCACCTCAAGTCTACGGATATCCGTTCGGACGTGTTCGTGCAGATCTGGGGTTTGGACGGCGACCTGCAGTCCGATTTCGGACTACTCGAAGGCATTGCGAACCAGCCCTTTGACCCCGCGGCCTTGAGTGCCGAAGAGCCCACGTACCACGACACCAACGACAATGGCTTGCACATCCGTGTCTTGAGCGTGCCCCTGGTCCAACGCGGCCACAAGATTGCCGTTTTGCAGGTGGCATCCAGCCTCGAGGTCGTCGATAAGGCGCGCACCGACCTGACCGAGATCCTGTCCATTATCTGGATCGTCGCGGTGTTGCTATCGGGGATTGTCGTCTGGTTCACGCTCGGGCAGACTCTGAAGCCTCTGGAAGCCATCACTGAGACGGTGGAGCAGATCAACCGGGCGGATGACCTCTCGAGGCGGATCCCGTACCAGGGTCCCGAAGATGATGAGATCGGCAACCTCGTCGGTTCGTTCAACCAGACACTGGAAAGGCTCGAGGCGCTTTTCACCTCACAGCAGCGCCTGCTGGCGGACGTCAGCCATGAGCTGCGCACGCCGCTCACCGTGATCAAAGGCAATGTTGATCTGATGCGCCGCATGAAGAGTCTCGACGATGAGTCTCTGACCAGCATCGACCAGGAGGCGGGCCGGCTTACGCGTCTCGTGGGCGGCTTGCTCCTGCTGGCGCAGGCAGAATCGGGCAAGGTAACGCTCAACATGAAGCGTGTGGAGCTGGATCTCCTGCTCACCGAAGTATTCCAGGAGATGAGCATTCTGGCAGGAAACAAAGTTCACCTGCGACTGAATGAGATCGATCAAGCTTACGTCAATGGCGACCGCGACCGGCTCAAACAGGTGTTCATTAACCTGGTGGCGAACGCGATCCAGTACACGCCGCCCGGAGGTGAGGTGTTCATCAGCCTGGAGACGGTGGCAGGTCAGGCACGCATCATCTGCCGGGACACAGGGCCCGGCATCCCGACGGAGGACCTACCTCACATCTTCGAGCGTTTCTACCGCGCCGAGAAATCACGCACGCGCCGCGAATCCACAGGCTTTGGTCTGGGCCTCTCGATTGCAAACTGGATCGTGGAGCGTCATGGGGGAAGGATCGAAGTCAACTCGCAAGAAGGCAAGGGGACCACGTTCGCGATCTGGCTGCCTCTCTATAGCGCTGGCAAAGACGGCAAATAGAATTCTGAGACAGAAACGCCCTGCGATCTTTTCGCAGGGCGTTTTGCTTCTCAGGGAATTCCCAACCTCTCGGCCGCTTGCCGGCACAGGCTGGCTCCATATTTCTGATACCACTCGGTCACGGCCGCACTGGATGTGGCGCCGCTGCGCGCGTCCTCGTAGATCGGCGCGCCGTAGAGCACATAGCGTTTCGTCTCCGAGGGCCAGGCCCATTCACTGCGTGAGATCACGCCGATCCCGCCATTGTAGCCTGCCAATGCCAGGCGGGGATTCCCACCGCCAGCCTCGAGCGAGCGCGCCAGGTAATTCAAGCCGCGCAGGGCATTGGTCTCCGGGTCATACATGTTTTCGCCGAGCTTAAAATGGAACGGCATCACCTGGAACAGGCTGGTGGCTCCGGAGCGCGAGGTTGCACGCGGGTCACCGCAGGATTCGATCTGCATCACGGTTGCCGCCAGGTTGGGGTCCACGCCCGCGGCATTTGCCCAGCGTACGATGTCGTTGCCCCAGTGCTGGATCTCCCTGGTGAAGATGGGAGAGATGCCGCCGGACGCTGCCGCTCCAGGGACCTGGGCGGGGGAGACCAGGCTCTCCGCCGGGGCAGCAGCGGTCTGGATCAACATGGTCGAGTTGCTCACCGGCAGGGCAGCCGGCGAGAGCGGCGACTTAAGCGCCACGAACGCCACAAAGCCTACGATCAGCAGGGCTGCAAGCGGTGGCAAGACATAAAAAGATAAACAGCCGCTACCAGTTTCAGAGGCCGCGGCTGTTTGCCAGTCGTCTTGATCTTGGAAGCGAGCACGGGGCATGTTCAGGGTACCTCAATTCTAGATAAGGGACCCGAGCTCGAAATGAGTTCGGATATTAAGTTGTGTTCTGCGTTGAGTCAGCTCGTATGCGCTTCTTTCTTCGCAATTACGCGTCGTAGGATCGGTCGCTGGTGCGCTCTGTATTGCTTTGACCATAGATGTTGTGATACGTTGGCTCCTGTCTGGCAAAAGATGTCTGCTGCGGAGCGCCGACTTTAGGCGCCGGCCGGAAGGTGCCGCCGTTGCTCGGGGCAGGGCGGCTCAGGCTGGATGCCGGGCGCAGCGGCGCAGAGGCTGGGGCGGACGTATACGATTGCTGGGGGGGACGATGGCTGTTATAGGCACGGCGCTCATCCGTTGTGAACAAGCGGTCACCTGCCAGCGAGAATGTCCCGATGATCAATACACGGACAAGCAGGATCATCGCGGCAACAAAGACGGGAACTACCTTGGTCATTGTGGCTGCGCTTATCACCATACCGCCAGAAGCGCTGGTATGGCTGACGATCGCCACGGAGACGCCCCACCAGGTGAGGATCGCATTGAAAGCGGCTGCCAGGAACCAGGCGCCAAAGAGGTAATACACTTCCTTCGGCTCGTCCGCTCCCTGTTCGGGGGTAAAGATGCGGGCGATCCCGGCGAAGTCAATGCCACAAAAGGCGACTGCCAGGATGCTTGCCCAGCGCATGCCGGCGAACGTCAGGTCGCCCAGAACGTCGCGCAGCGCAAACTGGGTGGTGCTAAAGTTGAAGATCTCGAATGCGAGCAGCGCACCGATAATCATCATTCCCCAGGCCGCGCCTCGGTTGAAGCGACGCCCACGGAACAGCGCAAGCAGTCCATCCCCCGTGTTTCTGCGGTATGTAGTCATTTCGACCTCCTTTGTCGAATAAGGGACAATTGGGTCGATTATAGAACATCTGTTCTAAAACGTCAAGGTTTGGGG